>CAVCON010000269.1:0-2446 GCA_963603805.1 Oscillospiraceae bacterium | reverse complement strand
ACTCGAACCCACGACATTCAGAACCACAATCTGACGCTCTAACCAACTGAACTATACCCACCATGTATAGCTTCTTTCTTAAAGCAGTGCAAAAGTAAGAAAAAAAATAGTCCCACCAAAATTTTAGGCGAAAAAAGTCATAAAGTAGAGTGCCGTGTCGGCCGTTGTGGTTGAAATGTCCCATAATGTAAGGTACATTTACAATATTAAGCAATATGGGGGAAATGGAAGCTTTTATCACAGCTTTTAAGGGGGAGAAGAACTGTTTTTTTTATAACAGTTGGTGCGGTGTTATTGCTCCGAAAACACTATCTTTGCACGTAGTAAAATTAAGACAACATCAATATAAAACTATGGCTCAAGAAATAGGTCGTGTGTCCCAGATAATAGGTCCTGTAATCGATGTGGTTTTCGATACGGTAGGTCGCAAGGCAGATGAGGTTTTGCCTGCGATAAAGGAGGCATTGCACATAATACGCCCGGATGGGAGCAAACTGATTACAGAGGTACAGCAACATATAGGTGAGGACACGGTGAGGACTGTGGCTATGGATAATACGGATGGCTTGAAGCGTGGCTTGCAGGCGATACGCACAGGCTCGTCTATTTCCATGCCTACCGGCGATCAGATAAAGGGCAGGATGATGAACGTTGTCGGGGAAAGCATCGACGGTTTGAAATCCTTGTCGCACGAGAATGATTACCCAATTCACCACGAAGCACCGAAATTTGATGAGTTGCAAACTTCGCAGGAGGTGCTCTTTACGGGAATAAAGGTGATCGACCTGTTGGAGCCTTATTTGAAAGGTGGAAAAATCGGTTTGTTCGGTGGTGCAGGTGTTGGCAAGACCGTGCTTATCATGGAGCTTATAAATAATATCGCAAAGGTTCATGATGGTTTTTCTGTGTTTGCCGGAGTAGGAGAGCGCACGCGTGAAGGAAATGATCTTTTGCGTGAAATGATAGATGCCGGCGTAATCCGTTATGGCGATGAGTTCAAGAAATCTATGAATGAAGGCCACTGGGACTTGAGCAAGGTTGATTATGACGAAGTGGCAAAAAGTCAGGCGACACTTGTGTACGGACAGATGAATGAACCGCCCGGAGCGCGTTCTGCCGTAGCCCTTTCCGGTTTGTCTATTGCCGAAAGTATGCGAGACAAGGGTGGGGAAAACGGGAAGTCGAGTGATATACTTTTCTTCATAGATAATATATTCAGGTTTACACAGGCGGGATCGGAGGTTTCTGCGTTGTTGGGACGTATGCCTTCTGCGGTAGGTTATCAGCCGACCCTCGCGAGTGAAATGGGTGCTATGCAGGAACGCATCACATCCACAAAGAATGGATCTATCACTTCTGTGCAAGCAGTGTATGTGCCGGCCGATGACATGACGGACCCTGCGCCGGCGACGACGTTTACCCATCTTGACGCTACAACGGTGTTGAACCGTAAAATCACAGAAATGGGTATCTACCCCGCAGTTGATCCTTTGGCTTCAACATCACGAATAATGAATCCCAAAATACTTGGCGAAGCTCATTATAATTGTGCGCAGAGAGTGATACATATTCTTCAAAAATATGCGGAACTTCAAGATATCATAGCTATCCTTGGTATGGATGAGCTTTCTGACGAAGATAAGCAGACGGTTAATCGTGCCCGCAAGGTCCAGCGTTTCTTGAGCCAGCCGTTCTCGGTTGCAACTCAGTTTACGGGACTTCCCGGTGTTCAAATCCCGATAGACGAGTGTATTCGTGGGTTTAATATGATAATGGACGGTGAAGTTGATGACCTCCCGGAGCAGTCGTTCCTTAATGTTGGCACGATTGATGATGCAATAGCAAAAGGAAAGAAACTTCTTTCAGAGGCACAAGCTTAAAGTGTTGGCTGTATGAAACTGACGATAATATCTCCCGAAAGAGTTGTTTTTGAAGGAAACACAGACAAGGTGTGGGTTCCGGGGAGTAAATGTCCGTTTGAAATATTAAAAGGACACGCTCCGATAATATCAAGTTTGCAGCAGGGGGATGTCGGTTATGTCGATGCTGGGACGGAGAAACGTATAAGCATAAAAGGCGGTTTTGTTGAAGTTTCAAACAACGAGGTAGTAGTATGCGTTGAACTGAAGTAAAGGAAAATGTTGGACAAGCGTAAAAGATATGCATTAACAAGCTCGTGTGGCATAATTTGCTTCACGGTTGTGCTGTCAGTTGCATTCCATTATATGGGCAAAGGGCTTTTGCTGTTGCCTGTTTGGGTGTTGGGCATTTTCTTTAGCGTTGTCAATGTTATTTCCCTTTATGTGCGCGACTTGTTTGCAACATCATCAAATTCCGTAACCTCATTTTATCTGATAGACAAAGTGGTAAGGTTTGTGGTGAGCATAATGCTTATCGGAGTTTTGGTTTATTTGTATAGAAAGGATGGGCTGTGTTTGGGCATAAC
>CAVCON010000268.1:1491-2514 GCA_963603805.1 Oscillospiraceae bacterium | reverse complement strand
GTCCTTCATCAGTTTGCCGTATTTCTTTCCAAGAATGCGGAAGTTGGGCTGCACGCGTTTTTTCAGCAAGTTGTCATCTTCAACAAATTCCAACTCTTTTACGTTTACTTCGTCAAGAATCAACTTTGCAACCTCTTCGATGCGTTTGCGCATATCGCTGTTTTTGGACGCGGGTATCGTGATTTTTTGAAGTGGCTGGCGGACTATAATGGATTCCTTTTTGCGAAGCGAAAGCACCATGGAGGTAATCTTTTGCGCCATTTCCATGCGGAGTTCAAGTTCTTTGTCGATAACAGAGTCATTAACCGCAGGGAATAGTGAAAGGTGTACGCTGTCGCACTTTTCTTTTCCTGTAACAGCTGTCAGACTTTTGTATAACCGGTCGGCATAGAATGGCGACAAAGGAGCTATGAGTTTGGAAAGGGTAACGAGGCAAGTGTAAAGTGTCTGATAGGCGCTTAGCTTGTCTTGATTCATGGAACTTCCCCAGAAACGTTTCCTTGAAAGTCTTACAAACCAATTCGACAGGTTGTCTATGGTGAAAGTTTCTATGTATCTTCCTGCGCGTGTAGGCTCGTAGTCATTATATGCTTCATCGACTTTCTTTACAAGGCTGTTCAGTTCAGAAAGAATCCAACGGTCAAGTTCCGGACGTTCCTTGTTCGGAATATCTGCTTCGCTGTAGTTGAAGTTGTCAACGTTCGCATACATGGCGAAGAAAGAATATGTTTGATGCAGCTTGCCGAAGAAAGTGCGTGAGGTTTCCGCCACACCAGCCTCGTCGAATTTAAGATTGTCCCAAGGCGACGAGTTGGTCATCATGTACCAGCGCACAGGGTCAACGCCGTATTTCTCTATGATTTTGAACGGGTCTATTGCGTTGCCCAAATGTTTGGACATTTTGTTGCCGTTTTTGTCAAGCACCAGTCCGTTGCTTATAACAGCCTTGAATGCGAGACTGTCGCGCACCATGGTTGATATGGCGTTAAGAGTGAAGAACCAACCGCGTGTTTGGTCGATTGC
>CAVCON010000268.1:0-1396 GCA_963603805.1 Oscillospiraceae bacterium | reverse complement strand
TTTGGTCAACGCCTTCCGCGATAAAGTCGGCAGGATAAAATAGGTTCTTTTCTATTTTTTCGCGGTTTTCAAACGGATAGTGCAATTGTGCGAATGGCATGGAGCCGGAATCAAACCAAACATCTATCAAATCGCTTTCGCGCTTCATTGGTTTGCCCGAAGGAGATGTCAGTATTATATTGTCAACGTATGGGCGGTGAAGATCAATTTTGTGGTAGTTCTCATCAGAGTAGTCTCCAGGCGTAAACCCTTTTTCCTTGAAAGGATTAGACTCCATATTCCCAGCCTTTACGCTCTTTTCTATTTCGTCATACAATTCCTCTATGCTGCTTATGCAGATTTCTTCTCCGCTTTCGCTTCTCCATATAGGAAGTGGCGTTCCCCAAAAGCGTGAGCGGGACAGATTCCAATCATTAAGATTTTCAAGCCACTTCCCAAATCTTCCTGTACCAGTAGATTGCGGTTTCCATTTGATGTTTTTGTTCAGCTCGAACATACGTTCTTTTTTCGCAGTGGAACGTATAAACCAACTGTCAAGAGGATAATAGAGAATAGGCTTGTCGGTTCGCCAGCAATGCGGATAATTGTGTACCTGCTTTTCTATTCTGAAAGCCAATCCTGCGGATTTAAGCTCCATGCAAATGGAAATGTCAAGAGTCTCGTCTTTGTCTGTCAAGGTAGCATCGTATGCATTTTTCACATACCGACCAGCGTATGTCTTATACAGACTGACGTTCATGTTCTTTTGCTTGAAATCTTCGTCAAGGTCTTCCAATCTGTAGAAACGTCCGTTGAGGTCAACCATTGGGCGTTTGTTGCCGTTTTTGTCTATAAGCATCAATGCGGGAACACCGGCTTTTTTTGCAACAAAGGCATCATCAGCACCAAAAGTCGGGGCTATGTGCACAATACCAGTACCGTCTTCAGTGCTAACATAGTCTCCAAGTATTACACGGAACGCACCTTCTCCCGGATTTACGTATGCAAAAAGCTGTTCGTATTCCAAGCCTTCAAGTTCTGTACCTTTGAAATGGGCAACGATTCGGTAGGGTAGTGTTTTCCCTCCTTTTTCATACGCCTCCATTGGTGCTTCCGCTCCGGCTGGATTGAAGTATGAGGCAACTCTCGCTTCCGCCATTATAACGGAAATAGGTTTTGCCGTGTATGGGTTGAAGGTGTTGACTAATACATAATCAATTTTAGGACCAACGCACAGTGCCGTGTTTGACGGTAAAGTCCACGGCGTGGTTGTCCATGCCATGAAAAACGTCTCCCCCCAATTGGTCTTGAATGCACCGTTGGGAGATTTCATGCGGAACATGGCTGTTACGGTCGTGTCTTTCACATCGCGGTAACAACCTGGCATATTCAGCTCGTGTGAACTCAAGCCTGTACC
>CAVCON010000267.1:2724-3179 GCA_963603805.1 Oscillospiraceae bacterium | reverse complement strand
GCATGAAGGATTCAGAAATAAAGAAAGTGTTGTTGTTGGGCTCTGGCGCATTGAAAATAGGCGAGGCGGGAGAGTTCGATTATTCCGGTTCGCAGGCGTTGAAAGCTCTGCGCGAGGAAGGCATAAAGACCGTGCTGATAAATCCTAACATTGCAACGGTTCAGACAAGTGAGGGCGTTGCCGACCAAATTTATTTCTTGCCGGTAACTCCTTTCTTTGTGGAAAAAGTTATAGAAAAGGAACGTCCGCAGGGAATAATGCTTGCCTTTGGTGGGCAGACGGCGTTGAACTGCGGTGTGGCATTGTACAAGAGTGGCGTACTCGAAAAATACAATGTGAAAGTTCTTGGCACGCCAGTTCAGGCTATAATAGACACTGAAGACCGCGAGCTTTTTGTGGAAAAGCTTAACGAGATAGATGTAAATACCATAAAGAGCGAGGCGTGCGAAACCATA
>CAVCON010000267.1:0-2714 GCA_963603805.1 Oscillospiraceae bacterium | reverse complement strand
ACCATAGAGGAGGCACGCAAGGCGGCAAAGGAGTTAGGTTATCCCATTATCATACGCGCCGCTTATGCTTTGGGCGGTTTGGGCTCCGGCTTTTGCGACAACGAGGAGGAACTTGACAGACTCGCGGAAAAGGCGTTCTCTTTTTCTCCGCAGGTGCTTGTGGAAAAGAGCTTGCGCGGCTGGAAGGAGATAGAATACGAAGTGGTGCGTGACAAATATGACAACTGCATAACGGTTTGTAATATGGAAAACTTCGATCCGCTTGGCATTCACACGGGAGAGAGCATTGTTGTAGCTCCATCGCAGACGCTTACAAACCACGACTATCACAAACTTCGCGAGCTTAGCATAAAGATAATCCGCCATATCGGCATCGTCGGCGAGTGCAATGTGCAATATGCTTTCGACCCAAATTCTGATGATTATCGCGTGATAGAGGTGAATGCTCGCCTTAGCCGTTCTTCGGCTTTGGCTTCAAAGGCAACCGGCTATCCTCTTGCTTTTGTGGCAGCGAAACTTGGACTCGGCTATGGCTTGTTTGAACTGAAGAATTCAGTAACCAAAACAACGAGCGCATTCTTTGAGCCGGCACTTGACTATGTGGTTTGCAAAATACCGCGTTGGGATTTGAGCAAGTTCCGTGGTGTTGACAAAGAGCTTGGCTCAAGCATGAAGTCCGTGGGCGAGGTGATGGCAATAGGCCGCACTTTCGAGGAGGTAATCCAAAAAGGACTGCGAATGATAGGGCAGGGTATGCACGGCTTTGTTGACAACAAGGAATTGGATATAAAGGACGTGGAGACATCCCTCAAAGAACCTACGGACAAGCGCATATTCGTCATTTACGAGGCTTTTGCCGAAGGATATTCCATAGACAAGGTTCACGAGCTTACAAAGATAGACAAATGGTTCCTCCAAAAGCTTTATAATATATATGCCACCAATGAGGAACTGAAGAAATGCCAGAATATAAACGTTGTTGGCAACGAACTTCTGCGCCGTGCGAAGTTGCAAGGCTTTTCCGATTTCCAAATAGCCCGCGCCCTTGGTTTGGGCAATGAGATGAAAATGGCGGAAGCCATTCTTGTGGTTCGTGCGCGCCGCAAACAGGCGGGAATTATACCTCATGTAAAGCAAATAGACACGCTTGCCGCAGAATATCCTGCGCAGACGAACTATCTGTATCTTACATACAACGCTTGTTCCGACGACATAGAATACGAGCATGACCACCGCTCCATAGTTGTTTTGGGTTCTGGTGCATACCGCATTGGAAGCTCGGTGGAATTTGACTGGTGCGGCGTACAGGCTCTCCAAACTATTCGCCGTGCCGGATATTTGAGCGTGATGATAAACTATAACCCGGAGACGGTTTCAACAGACTATGATATGTGCGACCGCCTTTATTTCGATGAGCTTACATTTGAGCGCGTAATGGATATAGTTGACCTTGAGTGCCCTCATGGCGTGATTGTGTCCACGGGCGGGCAAATTCCCAACAACCTTGCCATGCGTCTTGACGAGCAGCGCGTGCCAATTCTCGGAACAACGGCAAAGGATATAGATAATGCTGAAGACCGTGAGAAGTTCTCTGAAATGCTGAATCGCATGGGCGTTGACCAGCCGGAATGGAGCGCACTTACAAATATGGACGATATTCACAAGTTTATCGACCGCGTAGGTTTCCCTGTGCTTGTGCGTCCGTCGTATGTTCTTTCTGGGGCGGCAATGAATGTATGTTCCAACGAGGAGGAACTTGTGAGGTTTCTCAAGCTTGCCGCAAACGTAAGCGAGGATCACCCGGTTGTTGTCAGCAAGTTCATACAGCACGCCAAGGAAATTGACTTTGACGCGGTTGCTTGCAAAGGCGAAGTTATGGCTTATGCAATATCCGAACACATAGAATTTGCAGGTGTCCATTCGGGAGACGCAACTCTGGAGTTCCCGCCACAGAAGCTTTACGTGGAGACAGTGCGCCGCATAAAGCGCATAAGCCGTGAAATAGCTGCCGCACTTCATATCAACGGTCCGTTCAACATACAGTATATGGCTTGCGACAACAAAATTCTTGTGATTGAGTGCAACCTGCGCTCTTCACGCTCGTTCCCGTTTGTCAGCAAGGTTTTGAAGTTGAACTTTATAGAACTCGCAACCAAGATAATGCTCGGTCTCCCGGTAGAAAAGCCGACAAAAAGTTTGTTCGACCTTGACTATGTGGGAATAAAGGCAAGCCAGTTCTCGTTCAACCGCCTCCAGAAAGCCGACCCTGTGCTTGGCGTTGATATGTCCTCTACCGGCGAAGTGGGATGTTTGGGCGATGATGCGTATTCCGCGCTGCTGCTTAGCATGCTGTCGGTGGGGCATCGCATACCCAAGAAGAATATTTTGCTTTCCACTGGTTCCGCCAAGCAGAAGGCGGAAATGCTCGACGCGTGCAGGGAGTTGCAGAAACATGGCTATACGCTGTATGCAACAGGTGGCACATCTCGCTATCTTGAGGAGAACGGAATAAAAAACAACCTTGTATATTGGCCAAGCGAGGATGGTCAGCCCCAGGCTCTTGATATGCTCCACAACCACAACATAGACCTTGTGGTGAACATTCCCAAGAACCTTACGGAGACGGAGCTTGACAATGGCTATAAGATACGCCGCGCCTCGATAGACCTTAACGTTCCACTCATCACCAACACGCGCCTTGCTTCTGCCTTTAT
>CAVCON010000266.1:0-3484 GCA_963603805.1 Oscillospiraceae bacterium | reverse complement strand
ATTTTTTTGTCTTTGCCCTGTGCGGGGCGGGACACAAGCGGAACGGCGGGGAAAGCGCGGGGCAAGGGGGGCTTGCCTTGTTCCTTTTGGTTTACGGCGGTGCAGCCCGTCGCCCACAACAAAAGGGTGAAGGGCTTTTGTATTTGCGTCCTGTCAGGGCAGGCATGAGTGGAACAGGCGGAAGCATTATTTTGCGTATAGTCATGATGTCAGGTTGTGTTGCCGTTGTGTATGCGGTATGCGGAAATTTACAGATGCGGTTTGGGCGGTGGCGTGCAGGGCGTATGCAATACGCCCCTACAACAAAATTGATTGCCATTTTTAAAACATCCCGAAAAATACATTTGATGTGGGAAAAACCATGTCTGATATAATTAAAAGTGGTGCGGCGATTTGTGCCGTGCATGACACGGCTTTGGAAATGCGGCTGTTTCAGGTGGGTGCGCTTTCCGAAAGGTAACCTGTACCATGGGTTGTTCCTGCCTTGACGGACGACAATTTTGTCGGTTGCTGGTAAACTTGTCCATTTGCCTCTTTTGGCTCTTTTTGTTATCTTTGCGTTGTCAAATAAAAATCAATTTCTTATGATGCTTTTTGCTTTTTTGAGAGAATTACAGTTTGGCGAATATTGAAAATAACTATTATATGGATTTATGTCTATTAAACTCGCTTGTTGAAAAAAGTAAAATGGGCAAAGCCCGAATTGCCGAAAAGGCGAAAATATCAAGAACAACACTTGACAATGCACTAAACGGTGCTGACATAAAGATTTCTACAATCGAGAGCCTCTCTAACGTCTTGGGAGTAAGTCCAAGCGTGTTTTTCGATGCATCGAATGCTGGAGATTGTCCTCCCGTGCATTCCTCGGAGATGTTGAGTGGGATAGCCTCGGTGGATAACAATAAGTGTCGCATTTCCGTTGTTAGTGGCACTGCGAACGCATATGGCGGGGTGTCAAGTGCCGAAGTACATACAGTCCCGATAGTTCCCGCCGAAATCGCCGATTTGCCTGACACGGATGTTTATGAGCTGGTTAAGGGGGATAGACTTGGGAGTGTGGAACGGTTGAATCCCATAGGGCGGTACATTAAGATTGATATGTATTGGCGCGTGCGTGATGACGCGATGATGCCACGATTCATGCGCGACGACATTCTCGCATTGGCTAATTTCCCCGAGGGGATTGTGTTTTCCAACGGCTCGCCAATGGTGGTTGGCACGCGCTCATGCGGTTTCATATTCCGCCACGTGCACGATGTGGGAGACGCGCTGGAATGCCGTGTGGCAAATGCGAACAGCTGTTATGCCGACACCGCGATACCCAAGTCGCAGGTCATACGCCTTTACCGCGTTATGGGGATGGTGAGGACTGGCTTTTAGGAAATAATAGAAAACTCACGATTTGGGTTATGTCTCGCAATTACATGAGAGTGTTTTTGCAGAGAGGCAATGTCCGTTTAGGCGTTGCGAAAAAGTTTTAGCAAGTCCATTGTTGTACACATATTATGTGTAATAGGGGTCTAATCAAAAAAAGTAACCGTTGTTATATTCTTGCGTTGTCCGCTCTGTATAATGAAAGTGCCACAAGCTTAACAGTTCTCAGTGCTGGCATATGCCTATATGAGTAATCGAAAGATTAATAGTAATACAAATGTGCAATAATCCTTATCTAAAAGATATTATATAAAAACAAATAGCTTATGGAGACAATAAACGACCGCATGGAAATGATTATAAATGAGCGGTTCAACGGAAACAAGGCGGCATTTGCAAAATCTATAGGAATGTCGCCAGCTACAATGTCTAGTTATTTGGGCAAGCAGCGTCGCAGCAAGCCGTCTGTTGACATGGTGGCGAAGATAGTGCTTCGCCTCGGCGTTGACGCGAGGTGGTTGCTTACAGGCGAGGAGGCTGGACAAGGCCGCTCATCGTTAGATTCGCTTGAGGTGTCGGGTAAGATTGTCTCGAAGGTGAGCAATAGATGTCCTATTTCTGCTGTGAACGGCACGGTTGGTTCGGGTGCGGTTTTCGATGCGGCGGATGACGGCACGAAGGTGATTATCCCTCGGAGTGTGGCGGAATTGCCAGACACGGACGTGTACGAGCTTGTGAAGAACGGCGAAATTGGGAACGCAGAGCGGTTGAACAGCTTCGACAGATTTTCTCGCTTCGATATGTACTATCGTGTGAAGGACGATGCAATGATGCCACTGTTCATGCGCGACGACATTCTCGCATTGGCTAATTTCCCCGAGGAGATGGTGTTCCCCAACGGCTCGCCGATGGTGGTTGGCACACGCTCATGCGGTTTCGTGTTCCGCCATGTACACGATATGGGGGACGCGCTGGAATGCCGTGTGGCGAATGCGGCCAGCGGTTATGCCGACACCGCGATACCCAAGTCGCAGGTCATACGCCTTTACCGCGTTGTGGGGATGATTAGGATAGGGGTGTAGTAAAATGGACAAGGCTTGCATTTTTGATTATATTTCGCAGTTAAGGGAGGGCGTTTTTGCAGAAATTGAAAAAAGCCCATACAAAAAGTTTGTCATAGCAAGCGATTAAAAGGTAATTAAAGCACCTTTCACGCTTGTCATTGCCTCTTTTTATTTCCCATATAGGCGAAGCCAATAATCTCTCCACTTCATAGCCGTCTCATACGAAATGGAGAAGCTTTTTGCGCTTTTCCTTATCTCTTCTTCGGAGGAGTTTCTGCCACACTCAACATGCCATACACAGCCAGCCCTGTGCTTTTCTTCTATTTCTTTGGGAATGGTAAACTCATCGTGCATCTTTGAGGTTAATTCTTCCCTCAATCTTTTCTTTATTCTTTCATCCATGCCCCAAAGGTAATCATTTCTTATACATTTTCAAATAGTCGTGCAGATAATCCATTTCTGATTTATCCATAAGGTCAATATGCCCATACCATGATTCTCAAAATCAGAATGAAACTTGATAAACTTGGTCGTATGGGTTTGCTACAAAAGACGGAAAACCATTGGGGCTGTTGACATGGAACTGGAAAAAGCATTGTGCAGTGATGAGTATGTTGCGCTGCTATGCGGTTGTGTATGCGCGTTTGCCGCACAGTCTTATTGTACAATTAGCTCCTTACCCAAGGGACATTTGCTTTGATATGATTGGCTGAAATTGCTTTTTGAGCAAATCTTCCGACTGCCTCATACCTGTAGCGAAATTTTTATAATCGCTTTCATCCTGAGGTATATGATAGAAATAATTCCGTAATTTGGCGTTGTTGTCTGTTCCGTATCCTAATAAGTCGTAACTGAATTTTTTGTTTTCCTTATCGTATGGTTGTATGAATGTTCCAATCTTACCTCTTAACCAATACATATAACTAATCATTTGATGCTCATCATCCCTGTTGCTTTCCTTTTTGTATTTAGCATCTATAATGTTGTTATCTTCCTCTCTGTAAAAATCTGGATAGCGATGTAACTTGTTTCCTTTTGCTAAATAA
>CAVCON010000265.1:0-3813 GCA_963603805.1 Oscillospiraceae bacterium | reverse complement strand
CTTTTTTTCTCGGTACTATGGCTTCTGCTGACTTCTTGCGGTTCGTTGTTACTATGCTTCGTTTCGAATTCGTCTACTCCTATGCACCCGCAAGACCTCCCCGGGTAAGCGTAATCACTTTCACCTCATATATCTGCTGCATTTACGCCTTGAATTTCGGGCAGTATCGGACTTTGTTTTGTCTTGCAAACTCATCCATTTCAAAACGCCTTTTTTTATGCAGTTTCTGTTCGTCAGACCGAGGTTTTGCCTCCGACTTCTTTCAGACTCCGCCTCACGACGGACGCCCTTGTCTTTAGCTAACAGTTCCTACTGCCATGCCTGTAGCGGACTTTCACCGCCAAGTTATTGCGCGTGCCGGGCACACAAAATAAGCCAAACGCTCGGCTGAGTAGCGTTTGGCTATGTATGGGGTTCGGTTGGACAAACCGGAATTTGTCAGAATCAAAGTTTCAGAATTTCATCTGCAATTTCACGAACAGTCTTATTGCTCGTATCAATTTTTACGGTATCAAGTACCCGATACATACGAATCCTTTCGACACTTCTGTCAATGACATCGGAAGTGCGGATTCCGCGGGCAATATCAGATGACAACCGATTCCTCAGATTTGCTTCGTCCGTCATCAAAGATATTTTTATGACTCTGCAAGCACTTATGTCCAATTCCTTGATTATACGATTGATGATGGATTGTTCATGCATAACCCAGCAAAAAACAATGTTATCGTAAGCGGTACAACGAAGAAAGCTGTTCAGCAGATAGCAGATATTGCGCATGACCATTTCTTTTGTTTCTTCCGTTACCTGAAACGGATCGGCATCCCAACACCAGTCTCCGTCCAGAAAAACACTGTTGGGCAAATCTTTTTTCAGTTGTTGGCAGATTGTTGTTTTGCCAACACCCATTGTACCGCCAATCAAATACAGTGTTTTCATACCGATCCCC
This sequence comes from Oscillospiraceae bacterium, assembly GCA_963603805.1. Taxonomy (GTDB): domain Bacteria; phylum Bacteroidota; class Bacteroidia; order Bacteroidales; family Bacteroidaceae; genus UBA6398. The sequence goes on along the minus strand of CAVCON010000265.1, from coordinate 2,864 downwards.
CTCAAACTTCCGATTTATCGATATCTTATCCTTGTTCTTTTATATACATTTCAAACTGCCCCCGCACAGCTTGCAGGCGTTTGGTCACGGCGCTGTGCGTCTTATAACCGAGTGCCTCTGCAATTTCCTCAGTTGTGCGGGCGTATATTTTTTGTCATCAAAGGCAGGGATGTTTCCGGTAAAATCATGCGTTTCATAGTACGCCTGAAGCGCATCCCGCGTCTTTTTGTCGTATGGCATGGCGAGTCCTTCCACTACATATTTTTATAATCGTTCCCCCATTATACCATAGCATCCGCGCTTTTTCAAGCCCTTAGCCCAGGGTTACTTTTTTATTACCGAGGCACAAAAAAGTGCGTACTTTACAAGCCCGAAAACCTGTTGTATACTGTTTTTGCAAGCAGGGGAACGGATCCGCCCCGAAGCAAAAATCAAGGAAAAAAGATAAAGCAGGAGATCATGTGCTCGGCGGTTCAGTCCGGTATCGCCGCATGTGCCAGGAACTTTTTATCCGACTGTATCGCATGCGTTACAAACTTTCCGTCGCAAAACAGCGCGTAAGTTGTAACGGGGGTCGGCGCGCTCTGTGCCTCTTCTTTGCTCTCTATGTGAATGGTCTTTAGCGAAATGCCGTGTTCCTGTGCCGCTTCCCTTACTTTCGGCACCCAATAATAAGTAAACGGACACTGGTCGGTATAATATAGGACAAATCCGTCCTCGTTTACCGCCGGATGCTTGGCGCATTCTCTGAATTTTGGCGGCTCGGCGTTCGGCACAATGGGCAAATACATAAGGTTAATCCCGCAATCGGACACATCTGCGACGGAAAAGCCCTTGTACTCCATATATTTCGGGTCGGAAAGAAATTCCCTCTTGCGTCCTTCGGCAGATAGGATGCAGACGCCCTTTTTACCTTGAGCTACGGCGTCATTTATGCACTCGTTCAAAAGGTCGTTGGAATATCCGTGCCCTTTCATAGAACCCGCAATCCACAGGCAGTTGATATAGATGTAACCGTCTGCTTCAATGGGTACCCATGCGCTTTCAGCCGGAATATACTCGATAAAGCACTTGCCGCGTTCCTCGCTTCGATAAAAAACAAGTCCCTCGTCTAAACGCTGTTTGAGCCATTCCTTTTTGGCGAGGCTCTGCTTGCCCGACATGGCACAGCAGATGTGCTCCCTGTCGATGTTTTCCTTCGTAATACGGATGTAATTCATATTTTTTCCTCGCATGTTGTAAACGATACTTATCTCACCGCGACATTTCTTCCCGCGCCGCCAATATCGCGCATCTATACACGCGATCCAAATGGCAATTTGGGGTTTTCTCTTTCTGTTGTTACACGGTGGTCGGGGGATGCACCACCTGAGAGTTCACTTCCAAAAGGTGATATGGCGGTGAGCTTGCTATTCCTTTACATTGACGCACTTAATTTCGCTTTTGATCATCCTCGCCGTGAATTCGTGCGTTCATTTTCTTGATGCGCCTCTTCCAAAGCAGATACTGTGAAATCCAGACCGCCGCAAAAAACATCACGAAGATTCCCACATAGGAAAGAACACCGGCAATTGAGTGCTTCATCCAATTAGCAAAATAAGCAATCGGCAGCATAACCACGCTGATAACCAAAAAGTATACGCCGCTTTGCTTTGCAAGACTCCATGAATCAATTTCCCAAATCACGGACGCCATCGCAAATCCCACACCAAGGATGGCGCACAGGATCGTCTGCAAAATAACTGCATTCAGTTGGTTCCCCATCGTTTGGATCAGTTCCGGCGTGGCAGGGTAAAAAGCGCCGTCTCCGATGCAGATGGAGATCAGTAGCGTAATTACAAACCCGATGGCGATTCCGACCGGCAGTCCGAACAGTCCACGCAAAATAATTTTCTTTTTCATTTTTACCACCTCATAATCCCAATATTTGTTTGATTTTAGCAACATACCGTCTGGAAACATAAGTAACCGTTCCGTTTGAGAGAGAAACGCATATTGTTCCCGTAAAGCTCAGATCGAAGCCCCTGACCTTTTTCAGGTTAATAATCTCGCTGTTTGATATGCGCACGAAGGAAGCGTTCGCAAGACGTTGCTCCGCTTCGTACAGCCGCAGGCGGAGCAGAAATGCGCCGTTTTTCGTTTCGGCATAGACCTTGCCGCCAGAAGCATAGATCCTATCAATCTCATTTGGCTCCAGAACGGTCACCTGTTCATCCCGAAACCCCGCAAGCACCTCCGATGGTTCCACCGAAAGCTTCTTTATAATTTCGTTAATCTTGTCGGTGACCCTGTCTGTCACGATGACGATTTTCGGTTCGGTGCAGCTCTCATCAATTTTGATCTCAATCTTCAATCCTATTCCCTCCTTTCTGCGGTTACATTATAAAGGATCGGGAAAATAAATTCCACTATTTCCCGATAGGTGGTTGTTATTGCCTCACAGATGGTAAACAAAAGCAAACAGCTTATGAGTTTTTGCATTCATAGTTCATAGTGGGGAGTATTCTTTCCGGAATCAATTATACCATTTTTTCGGCTGTTTTTCAAGTCGTTATGCTTGCCATGCTCACGGTTTCATGTTATTGTACCGATAGCAAAAGGGCAGGCATTTTGCCTGTTCTTTGGGCGCGGCATCCGTCGAACTTGTTTCTTAATTGTGAATTTCACACGTCTCCTCTTGACAGGCGCCACAGACTGTGCTATAATGACTCGGTCGCGGGGTGTGGCACAGCTTGGTAGTGCGCTTGGTTCGGGACCAAGAGGCCGCAGGTTCGAATCCTGTCACTCCGACCATGGCGAGTGTTCTTACAGCATTTGAAAGGCTGTAAGAACACTCGCTTTTTATACAGCGAGTTCACAGGGGG
>CAVCON010000264.1:0-2014 GCA_963603805.1 Oscillospiraceae bacterium | reverse complement strand
ATTACTTGGATACATACGGAATGCAGTCTTTATGCGCCCGATGAAACTTACCGTGTATTTAAGGTGGAATGTGTAAAGGTTGTTGTCATGTCCGACGAGTTCAAGTGGAATGGATTTCAAGAATTTCTCCTCGCCATTATCATCCACATTCACAACCACGAGGTCTATGCCTATGGCATTGTCCAACCCTTGCTCATCAATTGTAACTTTCACCTCTATCTCACTACCACTTTCAAGCTGTCCGCTTTTGAGGTTTGCACTCTGCTCTTCGGAAACAACCCTTATTGAGTCCCAACGCTGCGCCACGGTCTCTTTCCATGCCGCAATATCCTTTGCCTTGCGACAATTGGAGGCAGAAAGAGCCTTGAAGCGTTCGTATTCCTTTGTGTAGAACTTATCGTAATAGTCATCAAGCTGACGCTTCATTGTGTAATGCGGCGCAATCTTCGCAATGGAATTCTTTATTACGCGCACCCAATCCTTGGAATAGCCTTCCGCTGATACGGAATAATACAAAGGAATGATTTCATGTTCAAGCATACTGTATATGGTTGAAGCATCAAGCTTGTCCTGCTGGTCTTGGGCTTTGTACGTGCGGTGTTCCGTTATTGCCCATCCCGCACCGTCGCGATAGCCTTCAAGCCACCAACCGTCAAGAATGGAGAAGTTTATGACACCGTTCATCAATGCTTTCTCTCCTGATGTTCCAGAAGCCTCCATCAGCCTTGTAGGAGTGTTCAGCCAAATGTCAACCCCAGACACCAAGCGGCGTGCCAGCTGCATATCGTAGTTTTCTATGAACAATATCTTGCCCAAGAACTCCGGGCGGCGCGAAATCTCGAAAATCTGCCTTATCAATCCCTGCCCTGCTCCATCAGCCGGATGCGCCTTGCCTGTGAATATAAACTGTACAGGAGCTGCGGGGTTGTTTACTATTTTAGCCAGACGGTCAAGGTCGGAAAACAGCAGATGGGCGCGTTTGTATGTTGCGAAACGGCGTCCGAACCCTATAAGCAACGCATTGGGGTTTATCTTCTCGAGCAAAGAAATGATGCGTGTCGGGTCTCCTTGGTTTTTAAGCCAGTTCTCACGGAAACGCACACGGATATACTCCACAAGTTTAGTCTTCAAACGCACACGAAGATTCCAAATTTCCTCATCGGGTACGTTGTATATAGCCTCCCAAATGTGTTCGTTGCTTTGATCTTCGAGAAAGTTTTTGTCAAAGTGCTTGTTATAAAGAGTTTTCCATTCATTTGCAGCCCATGTCGGATAGTGAACACCATTGGTTACATAGCCCACATGACTTTCTTCGGGGAAATAGCCTTTCCAAATGCCGTTAAACATCTTTTGGCTTACCGCCCCATGCAATTTGCTCACGCCGTTCACTTCTTGGCACGTGTTGCACAGGAATGTTGACATACAGAACCTTTCATTGTGATCCTCAGGGTTTGTACGTCCCATTCCGATGAATTCATCCCAAGAAATTCCCAATTTGGCGGGATATGCACCCATGTATTTGCCGAACAAACCTTCGTCAAAATAGTCATGTCCTGCCGGAACCGGAGTATGAACCGTATAAAGCGAAGAAGCGCGCACCAATTCCATTGCCTCTGTAAACGAGAAGCCTTCGAAGACATAGCCAGCAAGACGTTCCACATTGCAAAGGGCGGCGTGTCCTTCGTTGCAATGGTATATGTCTTTATTGATACCAAGCTTCTTCAGCATCAGCACACCGCCAACACCAAGAAGATATTCCTGCTTCAAACGGTTTTCCCAATCACCTCCGTACAGCGTCTTTGTTATGTTACGGTCGTAAACAGAGTTCATGTCATGATCGGTGTCCATCAGATACAAACTTATACGCCCCACATTTACACGCCATATATATGCGTAAACGGTGTAATTGGGGAACGGCACTTCAACGATCATCTGTTTTCCCGTCTTTGGGTCGATAACCTTGTCTATCGGAAGGGTGTCAAAATCTTGCGCTTCATAATTGGCAATCTGTTGA
>CAVCON010000263.1:0-2072 GCA_963603805.1 Oscillospiraceae bacterium | reverse complement strand
AGTAGGGAGTTCTGCCATGCCACACAAGGTAAATCCCATTGACTACGAGAATTCAGAGGGGAACTTGGGGATTGCAAATGCTCTTTATGAACATATCTCAAGAAAGCTGCCTCTTTCGAGGTTGCAAAGAGATTTGACCGACAGTACGGTAATACGCAATATTGGCGTTCCAATGGCGCACACAATAATTGCGATAAAAAGCACGTTGAAAGGCCTTGACAAACTTCTCCTTCATCGCGAAGCAATAGATGCCGATTTGGAGAATAATTGGGAAGTTGTAGCCGAGGCTATACAAACTATATTGCGTCGCGAACGTTTCCCTAATCCGTATGAGACACTCAAAGCTCTTACACGCACGAATAAAAGGATAACGAAAGAGGATATAGCCAAGTTTATAAACGAATTAGACGTAAAAGAAGAAGTAAAGGAAGAACTGTTGGGAATAAGTCCGCAAAACTATGTGGGCGTCTGAATAAAAATAAACGCCGTTGCAGGTGTAAGTATAATAAAAAACAATAATCCGTGATGGACAACGAAGAGAAATTCAATCGAAGTAATGACGAACAAACTCCACGCTACAATGATAACGGTGGAAATGTACGCTACAGGAAGGTAAATGTTTACAATGGCAATAATAACGCCTTTGACCGTTCTGATAACCGCAGCAGTTATCGCGGTGGCGGTTATAACCATGGTAACGGAAGCAGGGGCTATCGTAGTTATCGCGAAGGCGGTAACAGACAAGAAGGCTATCGCCCAGCCGCAGGCGGTGCTTACCGCTATGGCAATGAGGGATATGGTCGCAATAACGCTTATGATAGTTCTGGACGTTATTATCAAGAGCGTCCGAACCGTGTAGGTTCACAAGAGAAAGGCGGTTACTCCCATAACGGTGGTTATGGAGAAAGCAAACCTTACGGAGAAGAGTCTCGTAGCGGACGTTACGAATACCAGTCCCGCCGTGGCTCTTATAGTGGTGGACAGTCGCGTCCTTCCCGTAAGAAATCTCACGGGGGCGATTATAATCCCAATGCAAAATATTCTTTGCGCAAGCGCATACAATACGCCGAAGATAATTTTGACCCGGAAGCACCTATACGTTTGAACAAATTTTTGGCAAATGCAGGAGTTTGCTCACGCAGGGATGCGGACAAATACATAACAGCCGGAGTTGTAACAGTAAACGGCGAAATTATAACGGAGCTTGGAACAAAAATCAAACGCAGCGATGTTGTGCGTTTTAATAACGAGACCGTTTCCATAGAGAAAAAGGTTTATGTCCTTTTGAACAAGCCCAAAGATTACATGACCACAAGTGATGATCCGCAAAACCGCAAGACGGTAATGGATCTTGTGCGTAACATCTGCCGTGAAAGAATATATCCCGTGGGGCGTCTTGACAGGAACACAACTGGCGTACTTCTTCTTACCAATGATGGAGAGCTTGCCTCAAAGCTAACCCATCCTAAGTATAAGAAGAAAAAGATATACCATGTGTATCTTGATCGCAAAGTAACCGCCGCCGACATGAAGCAGATAGCAAACGGAATAATGCTTGACGACGGAGAAGTTCACGCTGATGCAATAGAATATGCGTCTCAAACCGACAAAAAACAAATCGGCATAGAGATTCATAGCGGGAGAAACAGGATTGTGCGCCGCATATTTGAAAGTTTGGGGTATCATGTAACAAAGCTCGACCGCGTTTATTTCGCCGGTCTCACAAAGAAAAACCTGCGTCGTGGCCAATGGCGTTTCCTTTCGCAAGAAGAAGTGAATTATTTGAAAATGGGTGAATTTGAATAATTGGTGTTGTCGGTTCACACCGATGATACAGTTTTGTCAAAATTGAATTATGTATAAGTCAAGAGTTAAAATCGCAGATCTTCTCAAAAGTGAGGATTACGACAGGATTGTCAATGTGAAAGGCTGGGTAAGAACCCGCCGTGGCAGCAAGTCTGTAAACTTTATAGCCCTCAACGATGGCTCTACGATAAAAAACATACAGGTGGTTGCCGATGTGGCAAACTTCGACGAGGAACTTTTGAAGCAGATAACCACAGGAGCGTGCC
>CAVCON010000262.1:0-2190 GCA_963603805.1 Oscillospiraceae bacterium | reverse complement strand
AGTGCGGCATCGCGTGTGGTAAGAGCCAAAGTGTTTTTGGTCTGATGGTCTTCCACCACATTGGGCGACGGAACTAATATCGCAGGTTTGCCCAAAAGCTGCAGCTCCGAAATACTGCCAGCCCCCGAACGCGACACAACCAAATCGGCTGCGCGATAAGCCACCGCCATGTCAGAGATGAACTCCATCACGGCAAGATTTTCGGGTTTTCCTCTCTTTGCAAGCTCCTCCTGCACAGACGCGCTGTAATACTTTCCTGTCTGCCACACAAACTGTGCGCCACTCTGCTTTATCAGCACCAAATTGTTCAGCACAGCCTCGTTCATAGTTCTCGCGCCAAGGCTGCCGCCTATAATCAGTATGGTCTTCTTTGCCGGGTCGAGCCCGAAAGTCTTTATGGCATCCTCACGGCTCACTTTGCAGTCGAGCAGATTCTGTCTCACGGGGTTTCCCGTCAGAATTATCTTGTCCTTAGGGAAAAAGCGTTCCATTCCGTCGTATGCCACGCATATCCTGTCGGCTTTTTTCGCGAGCAACTTGTTTGTAACGCCAGCATAGGAGTTTTGCTCCTGTATAAGCGTGGGTATGCCCATAGCCTGCGCCTCATCGAGCGTCGGACCGCTGGCATAGCCCCCCACCCCGACGGCAACCATCGGGCGGAAGTCCTTTATTATGCGCTTCGCCAGGCTGCGGCTGCGCATTATCTTGAAAAGAGTCTTTATGTTGTTCAGAATGTGCTTTCTGTCAAAGCCGCAAATCGGCAGTCCCTTTATTTCGTATCCAGCCGCCGGCACACGCTGCATTTCCATTCTGCCCTCAGCCCCCACAAACAAAATCTTCGCGCCGGGACACAGTTCACGCAGGGCGTTGGCTATCGAGACAGCAGGGAATATATGCCCCCCTGTACCGCCGCCGCTTATTATAACCCTTAATTCCTTATCCATTATTTTTCAAAGTTTTATTCCGCACGCACATTCCGAAGCACGCGCTTTCGCGGATATTGCAAAATTAATAATAATATTTGCATTACGCACGAAAACAAACAAAAACTATAAGCCGCATTCCCCACTATTTTTTCTTGCGGGGAACGCGGCTTTGTTGTGCCTTATTTGGGATTATTTCACTACGCCCTCGCAAACCACAGGCTGGTTGGTTGTGATGTAGTCAACACCTGCGTCCACAAGTTCCTTCATTTGTTTCGGGTCGTCAATTGTCCAAATATTAACCTTCAGTCCTAATTTGTGGGCTTCGCCTATCCAGTCCCAATGTTGCTTAATGTGCCCCCATGAATAGTCCAAGCCGGCGGCTCCCATCTCCTTCAACTGGCGCGGCGAAAGTTCTCCGTTGAGATAGTAAACTTCCGTTCCCTTGGGGGCTTCGGAAATCAGTTTCACCATTGCCGGGAGGGAGAAAGTGATATAGGTTACGCGCTTAGTCAGTTTGCGTTCCTTGAACAGCTTCAAGGTCTGCTCCACGCACTTCAAGGTGCGCGCCACGTCCCTGTGGGGCTTTATCTCGCACACAAGCTGCGTTTTCAACTTCTTGCCAAGCGTGAGGTATTCCTGCAAGGTGGGGATTTTCTCGCCGTTGGCAAGAGGATGCTTCATAAGCTCGTCGTAATTCACGTTCTCGATGATTAAGTCTTTCACATTCGCATCGTGATGAACCACAAGCTTGTTGTCTTTCGTAAGCCAAATGTCAAACTCGCTGCCGTAGATCTTCACGGAATCCGCCTTGGCGAGCGAAGCCAAACTGTTTTGCGCCGAACCTTCGGTTGTCCAAAAGCCGCGATGAGCCACAACCTTTGTCTGTGCCATGGCAAATCCCGACACCAAAAGCGACAGCGAAACTGCCAATACCTTATTTTTCATTTTCAATAATCTTTTAGTTTCGGCAAAAGTAACCATTTTTGCTTGAACACCCAAAACTCCCCACCCATTGTTTTTACAATAATTCATAAAGAGTTCGCCTTGACGCAAAAACAAAAGCGGTTCATTAACCGCCACTTTGGCAAATTAACGAACCGCTTGCTTTTCTAATTATTTCCGTTACAATATCACTGCTTGGTCAAGCTGTAATATGTATCATTGTACTGCAACATCATTGTCTTGCCTGTAACATCGGCCCTCCCAGGGTAAAGAGTTCCATCCCCTTCAAACTTCAAACGTATCACCTTTGTTTCACTGTCAT
>CAVCON010000261.1:0-2216 GCA_963603805.1 Oscillospiraceae bacterium | reverse complement strand
GTACATGAAGCATTCCAACGGTACCTTCATAGGTCATCCCTTGCTCGACACTGAGGCTACTTCTATTGAAATGCGAGGCAAATACAACATACAAGGAGACATGATGGAAGTTTTCAAAACAACGGTTATGAAAGAGTTTCCTTTTCCAGAAATACCTAATGAACGTTTTTGTCCAGAAGCCTTGGTTTGGAACAGGATTGCACAGAAATACAAACTTCGTATTTTTGCCCAGGCCATATATTGCCGGGATTATATTAAAGGCGGGCTTACCGACAACATTGTCCGTATTAGGATGAAAAGCCCTATTGCCACAATGATAACATACGCAGAAATGACGGGATATAAAGGAGTGCCTCTGAAAAGCAAAATACGTGCAGCCATAAACTTTTGGAGGTTCCGGTTCTGCAAAAAAACAGACAGCATAGCCCCGCATATTTCCGCCAAATGGTTATGGGCAATGCCGCTCGGCTGGCTTATGCACAAAAGGGACTGCAAAAACACAGCACAGCAAACCCTGTAGATTTTTATCATAAAGAGACATAGTTTTTGCCATGAGAATACTTCAGGTCATAACTTCATTGAAGATAGGCGGGGCGGAGATGCTGGTTGTAAACATGGTGCCGCGGCTCAGGAAGCTGGGGCACGAGGTTGACGTTTGCGTGTTCAACGGCGAAGACATGCCTTTGGCGCAAAAGCTTTGCAAAGAAAATCCCGGCACAAGAATATACAGGCTCGGCAAGGGGTATTACAACCCGCTCTATATCCTAAAACTGGCGCGCATCATGAGGCGCTACGACATTGTGCATTCCCACAACTCCTCGCCGCAACTGTTCACCGCCATGGCAGGAGTGTTATGCTCCGTGGGGCTTTGCACCACGGAGCATAACACTTCCAACCGCAAACGCGGTTGGAAGTGGTATGCTCCGATAGAGAGTGTCATGTACGGCAAATACGACCACATTGTGTGCATCAGCAAAATTGCCGAGGAGAAGTTGCGCGAGTATATGGGCGGCAAGTGGCTCGCTCCATCATCCAAACAATACAAAAAGATTTCCACCATAAACAATGGCGTGGACGTTGCGGGAATACACAACGCCGCGCCGGCAGCAGGGGCGCACGAGGACGGGAGTTTCGTTGCCACTATGGTTGCGGGCTTCCGCGAGGCAAAAGACCAAGACACCATAATCAGGGCTATGGCCATGTTGCCGGAAAACTATGTTTTATGGCTTGTTGGGGATGGCGCGAGGCGCAAAAATCTGGAAAGCCTCACAGAAAGCCTGCACCTCGGAAAGCGCGTGAAATTTTGGGGAATACGCTCGGATGTGGCGCAAATACTCAAAGCTTCCGACGTGGTAGTTATGTCAAGCCACTGGGAGGGGCTTTCGCTCTCAAATGTCGAGGGCATGAGTGCTGGCAAGCCTTTCATCGCCTCCAACGTGAACGGGCTGCGCGAAGTTACGCAGGGCTACGGCATTCTTTTTGAACACGGAAACGCAAAGGAACTTGCCGGCATTCTGCTGAAACTGCATGACGACAGCGATTATTACCGCAAAACGGCAGAACGGTGTTACAACCGCGCCAAGGAGTTCGACATTTCAGTTACGGTGAAGAAATACAACGAGGTTTACCAAAACATATTCTCTTGCAGGAAAGAGAAATAATTGATATTTTTGCACACAAACAAACAATACAGCCATGACCACAATACAGCTAAAAGCCGAACTCAACCGCCAGATAAACAGCATAGCCGATGACGAGGCTATGCTTGCAAAGGCCATAAACTACGTAAAAAGGCTCGCCAAAGCAGAAATCAAAAGCCCAAGACCCGACACGCATGAGCAAGGAGGATTTTTTCAAGATGATTGACGAGTCGAAAAAGGAATACGAAGAAGGGAAGTTCAAAAGTATGCTCCCCAACGAAACCTTGGAAGATTTTCTAAACCGGGTAAAAGGTGATGTACTGCATTAATTTTACAAGCTGTTGGCATATCTAACACTGTAGTATCATATACAGCGAAAGAAACATATTACAAATTCACGGAGTCTGCGGCTTATGTGTTGTCTTTGGTTTCTAGTGTTCCAATAGAACACATAAAAAATGCTGATCTTTTAGAGTTCAAATATCAGCCATCTGGCAATTGCATAACACTTGGGAATTCAGCAAATAATGTTCGTATTCTTGTCTCCCCATATTATATAAATGACAATGAAGGAGG
>CAVCON010000260.1:0-2224 GCA_963603805.1 Oscillospiraceae bacterium | reverse complement strand
GTTTTTCCTACATCAAATGTAATTTTCGGGGAGTTTCGGAAAGAGCAGCCAATTTGGGTTTTGCGCCAACCGTATGGGTGTAATTTATCGTTTTATTACATATTGCGCCAATTGTAGGGGTGTATTGCATACGCCCTGTACGCTGTCGCCAAAACCGCACCGCAAACCACTGCCGCAACATTGCAAAACTGATGCAATGCAAGTATATGGCAAACAAACAACCCTATGTTGGAAAGCACCACAAAGCACGAAGCGTCTTTGAACTACCCCTAAAATGGCAGTCTGTTGATTTCCTCGTTCAAAGAATATATTCTCTCCAACAACTTTTCAAACGAGGGCGACTCTCCGTAAATCATGGACTCCTGCATGGTCTTGTAGTCTTTTCTCAATGCCTCATAATTTTCGTCCGGGATGTGCAGGTTTATTGACCTTGGTTGCAATGTGTCATAGTCAAACCCTTTCAGTCCGATGTAGGCGCGGCGGTGTTCAACCACCGAAAAATACAATTCCTTGTTGCCCAAAGCCTCGCTTGCAATCGTGGTGTCCGCCATTTGGCAGATGTCGTAAAGATGCCTTGACATTCTCGCCGTCCTTTGCCTCTCCAAAGGTTTGGCGAATTCCTCATGCAGCAGGAACACCTTTTCAAGGAACGTGCGCTGGGGGACAACGGCCCTTACTTCAAAATCTTTTTCCGCAAACGGGGCGTTTTCAAACACCTCGTCAATAAACGAGCGCAATGCCACCGGCACAACAGGCTCGTTCATGGAGCGGCCGCTGACCTCCACAACTACCTTGGGGCGGACGTATGGGTTGTCGCCAAACACAGGGTCGTATGCCACCTCTATTGTTTCCGGGTCTGTGGTTGTTATGGCGGTAACGTTCACATTAACCGCAAAACAGCTTTCCTTGATGCCGTCTTTAATGAGTTGTTCTTTCAAGTCATACTGCAATTTCTCCCTCACAAACGAACAGGCGGCACGTCTCAACTTGTCGCTTATTTGCGTCTTGGTCAGCCGCCCATTAAAGCCAAGGTATTCGCGGCTGACGGCAATGTCCGCATCCTCTGACATTCTGTTTATCAAATGCCAGCACTTGCTAAGGCTCGTGCCGCCTTTGAACGAAAGGTGTTCGCTGTACGGCAAGGCGAACAAGGCTCTTAGCACAGCCGTTACCCACCAGTCTTTTTCTATCAACTGACGGTTGAGTCCGTTTTCCGCCTGCACTCTGCCTATTACGTCTTGCTTGTCCTTTGTCGTCAGTTCCGTATATTTCATGGTTGCTTCAATATTTTGCGGATCCATATAGGTGCCAGCTGTATGTCTTTGTCAAACTCGCTTGGCGAAACCTTTTTCAAATGTTGTTTGATAATGCCCAACTGCTGTTCTGTAAGATTTTTCTCGCCAATCTCCCTAAGCGCGGTTACTATCAGCAGCATCAATTTGGAAGTGTAGGCGAAAGTGCGCATTTCCGAAGTGTGCTTGAACAATATCCCCCTGCCCCTGCCGATGGACACGCATCGTTGCGACCCGTCGGTAACAAACACGGCATTCGAGGGGATTTGCGCCGAAAGCCCCAGCAGGTTCAGAACGTACACTCCAGTCGGTGCGATTCTCACCTTGTCCCGCCTGGCTATGCCGTTGGCAATTTCTTCTATGGTTGGCGGTATCACGCCGCTTCCCCATTTTGTGTCTGTCCGGGGGTAACAGTAAATGCCCTGCGCCACACGCATGAGTGCGCCGTCGCGGCAAAGGCGCATCAAAGCCGACCTCACAGCGTCCGACGAACCGACAGAGGCGAATTTGTCGGGAAAGAACAGCGTCCCCCTCTTTGAGTATGTAACTTTTCTTTTAATTTCATTATAAGTGCTTTGTGCTGCCATCGCTTCCCTTATTTTGCCACAAATGTATGAAATATTTGTGGCATGACAAAACCTTTCATGCAGTTTCAACAACAGACAAATTCCGCCGTCCAATTCTCCGCAAAGCGGCAAATACCGCCCCGAATTACATAAGACGCTGATTGCCAAAGAATTGTCCTTGCAATAAAGAGACCGTATAAGTTTCTGCCTTTCAAGGACTTGCAGCGGCAAAAATTATGTCCTATGTAGAAAAAATTATATCAGACATAATTCAAACTACATCGGACATAGTTTTTCCTACGTCAAATGTAGAAACTGTTTTGAAATGATTAGAAAAATCTTTTAAGGATAATCTGTATAAAAACA
>CAVCON010000259.1:0-2230 GCA_963603805.1 Oscillospiraceae bacterium | reverse complement strand
CGCCACGCCACCGCAAATCCGCGCAATTCAGGGCGTATGCAATACGCCCCTACAATTGGTGCAAATCATTTTATAATTGACCATTGCGTATTTGTGTAGCGTATTGCATACGCCCTTTACTCCACCGCATGAACCGCATCGCAAACCACCGCCACGCCACCGCAAATCCGCGCAATTCAGGGCGTATGCAATACGCCCCTACAAGCGGTGCTATTTCCTTACAATTTGTTGTTTATGTGTTTGTGCAGCGCATTGCATACGCCTTGTACAACATCGCATGAACCGCAGCGCAAACTACCACCACGACATTGCAAATCGGCGCAATTCAGGGCGTATGCAATACGCCCCTACAATTGGTGCAAATCTTTTTATAATTGACCATTGCACATTTGTGCAGCGTATGGCATACATCCTGACACAACCTGATGCGCCATCATGCCGCACACTCACACTCCATATACCTTATTGTATATCTGCGCAACAATGTCGTTGAAAGAATCGCTTATGTCCCCGGCATTGCTCCACATTATTTTCATCTCCAGCTCGTTTCCGCCAGCCTTGTATGGCGGCTGCACGTACTTTCTTTCGCAAAGATTGAAACCGTGGCGTTCATAAAAGGCTATCCTGCGCCTTGAAATATCATCAACAGGAAGCTCCACCTCCAAAACAACAGGTTTCCCCACCGTGCGGCAAAGTGTCTCCACAGCCATACCGCCAAGCCCTTTGCCGCGAACACTGACTTCCATTGCAAAATGCTCCACGTATATAAAACTGCCAAAATCCCAAAACGAGATAAAGCCCGCTTTTCGTCCGGCACACTCTATTATGTTGTTGCAAAACTCAGGTTTCGACCACGTGTAGGCAATCCAGTCCGAAATCTCGCGCCTTTCGTCCTCCGGAAAACTCGACAGGTAAAGCCTTTCTGCATACCACAAGTCCTCCTCGTCCTTTACGCGCCTTATTGTTATTTGGTTTTCATTCATTTCATTCCACTTTAATTGTCCTGTCAAGTCGGTCGCAAAATCCGGGGACAAGCGACTTTCTCATGCTGACCTTGAGTATGCAGCCGTTGTCATACCCGTTTTCCACAATCCTCACATTCGCATCCCTTACCACTTTCATTACGGCACTCATCCGCTCGTAACCAAAGCGCAACGTCAGCTCCTGCTCCACAAAACACCTTTTCTGCTCCGCCTTTTCGAGCGCGTCGGCTGCGGCAGCCTTGTACGCCTCCGCCAAACGGCTTGTGCCAAGTTTCACACCACCGAAATACCTCACGACCGCCACAAACGTGTCCGTCAAGCCCTTTGACTTTATCTGCCCCAATATCGGCTTCCCCGCCGTGCCGGACGGCTCTCCGTCATCGTTAGCCCGGAAACACTCCCCGTCAACGCCTATAATATATGCGTATGCCACATGGCGTGCATCGTGAAACCTGCGCTTCAAATCCGCCACATACGTTTTGGCTTCCAGCTCTTCGTACACGGGAAAGGCGTATGCCATGAACTTGCTGCGGAGTTCAGAATAATATCCCTCCGATGCCGCCGCGATTGTCAGAAATTCGTCTTTCTCCATAAATGCAAAGATAAAATATTTCCCCCAAACAGGCGTTTCCGCAGCATCTTACAACAAGCGGAAGCCATAACAGCAGGAACTTTGAGCGTATCGCGTTTTTCCATAAACAAGCCCCTTATACAGCAATTCCCACGCTTTTTATGACAGACTATCACAATAAAACATTATATTTGTACGACAAGAAGCGGTGAGAGCGCGGAATTAAACCGCACAAAAAGACGTACAGGCAATGTGGCTGAGCCACGGAAAAGAGAACATTAATGAACAAGAAAGAAAAAGACATAGCCCTCTTCGTTGCATTCTGCATAGAAGAATACGGAGCTGCGAAAAATATGGCAAGCAACAAGGTTCTGGACTTGTTGTCCAAGTACGGTGTGATAGAATATCTCAGTGAGTGCTACGGTGTACTCCATACCCAAGGTCGTCAATGGCTGATAGAGGAAATTGACGAATTTATCGAAATTAGGAAAAAGAAAGAAGCATGAAAATATATCACGGAAGTCTGGAAGTTGTGAAATGTCCCATGATACTCCAGCCTAACCGTTTACTTGATTATGGCAAAGGTTTCTACACCACAACTTCGAAAATACAAGCCAAGGAATGGGTGATAAAACGCTTGCTTGAAAGCAATGCTACTTATGGCTATGTCAATACG
>CAVCON010000258.1:0-2232 GCA_963603805.1 Oscillospiraceae bacterium | reverse complement strand
CCTGTCAATCCATTTGCATTGCTCTTTCTTCAGTCTCTTTATGGCGTACTTATAATTATATCTTTCGCTTAGATAGAAATACGCCAAATTCATTGCGTGCCACGATTGCGGGTACAAAAGGTGGGAGATTAAGAGTTGGTTGTAAACCTCCACAGCCTTATAACGTCTGAAAGGTGAAGTTCTGCGGTATATGTGCCCAATCACCACGTTTTTCACCAACAGACATTTTCCGCCTTCAAGCCATGTTTTTAGGCTTATATACGGTTCGTCGCTCCCATACGACACAAGCCCTTCCAACCCTTTGAGATACTGCCAATACCGTTTGCTTGCGGCATAACCGGCTCCCAAAATTGCAGCAATAGGGTCTGTTTTAGGGTTGTTTGAGTATTCCAGCGTATGTCAACTAAGCAAATCCCTTTTAGGAAAGGGAAAAAAGCACCGTAGTTGGTGGATTCCATAGGGAAATCCGACACCACGCCGTTTTCCTTTTGCAATGCATGACCTTGACAGCAAAGAATGCACCTGTCATCGTTTTTCAACAGCGTGGTCAATATCTCCTCCCAGTCTTTCGCATAAAACCTCATGTGTCCGTCCAGCAAAAGGAAATAAGGAGTTTGGCACAATTCAATGCCTAAGTCTCGTGAAGCGGCAACTCCCTTTCTTTCCATGTTAAAGACATAATAGACGTTGTATTTCTTCAACTCCTCCATATAAGGATAGCCGTCTGTGGAAAGGTCGTTGATAGTGATAATATCTACTGCGTCGCCCACTGTCTCGCGGACACTTTTAACGGTGTTCACAATTTCCTCACCCTCGTTCAGAAATGGAATTATGACAGTAAGTCTTTTTCCTGTGTTTTTTATTACAGGAATTGCACATGGCGGACAAAATTTCTTTGCCAACCAATTTTGCAGATCCAACGCCACCTTGTTTGCCGACTCCGCCTGTATGTCGGCGTGGGCGGAGCTTGCCTGGGTGGGGGAGATGCGGTATTCGATGAGGATGTCGGGTATGTTTTCTATGTGAAGCCCCAATTTCAGCATATCCGCCCAAAAGCCGTAATCATCGGAATACAGATAGCGTTGCTTGTATCTAAGGTTGTGCTTCACAATGGTCTCACGGCGGAGCATCACCGACGGGTTCACGATGAGGTTGGCTTTGAGGAAATCGTTCACGGTGAACTTCCTGTTCGCCTCCACAGTGAATTTCCCTGTTGCCGCTCCGAAGCACACAGCCCCTCCGCCTAACGCATCGATTTCGGGGTGCGCCTCCATGTAGTCGTATTGTATTTTCAGGCGGTCGGGGAGCATACGGTCGTCGTGGTCCAAGCGTGCGATGTACTTTCCCCTTGCCTCGTAGAGCAGCCGGTTCTCGGTCTCGATGAAATTGTGCTCACACCTTATGAGCCTTATGCGGGAGTCTTTGTAGCTTTCCACGATTTCGCACGTGTTGTCGGTTGAGCAGTCATCGCCGACCAATAATTCAAAATCGGGGAACGTTTGGTTGAGCACACTTTCTATAGTCTCCCGATAAAGGGGGATGAATTGTAGGTTGTGATCATCACCGTTATCCGATTTGCTCTCATGGCTTGGTTTCTTTATTATATCATGCGACAAATATATAAATTATTCAAATACGAAAGCAATGTTTCTCCCAAAATTTTTCAGCAAATGCTTTTTTGTAAGATACATATGTCGAAAAATGCCGTTTTCCGCGTTTTTCCACTGCATATTCCGCCCAAAATATTCACGGTTTATGCAATGGTTTTCGTGATGTTGGGGAAAAAGTTTCAGATGTGGGAAAAGCCATGAAACAGTTTTGATTTTCACATTAAGCCAGTCTTTGTCGCAGTTTTTGTTTCGCGACTCGCGCGGTGGCGTACAGGACGCAAATAATAGCACCATAATATGTAAACTGCAATTAACAAGAAAATTGCACCGCTACAAACGCTCAATATTCGATTAATCAATAATTTGCGACGTTTGTAGGGGCGTATTGCATACGCCCTGAATAGCGCGGATTTACAATGCCGTGGCGGCGGTTCGCGGTGCGGTTCATGCGTTGGCGTACAGGGCTTATGCGATACGTTGTAAATGTGCAAACAACGATTAATCAAAGAATTGCGCCTCCGTAGGGGCGTATTGCATACGCCCTGAATTGCGCCAATTTGCAATGTTGCAGTGGCGGTTTGCGGTGCGTTTTAAGCGATAGCATACAGGGCGTATGCAATAC
>CAVCON010000257.1:0-2243 GCA_963603805.1 Oscillospiraceae bacterium | reverse complement strand
GAGTCCTGCCACACGGTCGTGACGGGTGTTGAACATAAGGTTCTTGAACTGGTGACTCAAATCCGGAATTCCGGATTTGTCGCATTATCAGAACTTTTGTGGATTTCCGATAAAATTATTCAATTATTTGGTAATCATTTGTTTTGAACCATAATTAGTTCTGATTATATTCCGTCTATAATTGTAGAATAACTTTCAAACAAGATGCGATTATGGACATATTTAATCTGAATGAAAAAGTCAAGGGGCTTGTTTCTTATTTACACGACACCGGTTATTCAGCCATGTACATAGACTATGTGAAGAAAATGGCTGAGTGGTTATCGGGAAATGCCGACCATTACAAATGGAAGAGCCTCGCCGATGTTGAACCAACATTAAAAGAATTGTGGTCCAACAAGTATACTTACAGAAACAAGGTACGCCTGTTACGTGTAATCTGCCAATATATCGAGAATGGATTATTACCCGATGGGCACAAACACTACATCAAACCTCACCACTACGAGTTGCTTGGCGAAGAATACAGGAATGTAACAGACATGGCTTTCAACGTGGTAGACAGGCGTTGCAAATTTTCAACAAACGTGAAGTATGCGCTATCCTCGTTCTTTTTCCGGTTACAGAAAATAGGTGTGTACTCATTCGAATCAATAACAGAGGATGCGGTGTTGGAAGTGTTTTCCAAAGATGGGAAACCGAAGATGGGCCATTCGCTTAAATATTCGGTGGAATATGGGCTGAGAGCCTGTTTGCCTCACTATGGGAAATCCATTGAACGTATAATCGCATATCTGCCGTCCATACCCAACATGCGGAAGAACATCCAATACCTTACGGAGCAAGAGCTGACGGCCATCAGGCATACTTTGGAACACGACGGCACAATATCTCTGCAGGACAAAGCCATCATAACCTTGGCCATGTACACGGGATTGCGTGGGTGTGACATCTCTGCACTCACGCTTGACAGCTTCGATTGGGAACACGACCTGATAAAAATCACTCAGGCAAAGACGGGACAGCCCCTTACATTGCCACTCCGTGCCGTGGTAGGAAACGCTGTTTTTGATTACCTGCTCAAAGAACGTCCCCAATGCCCTGAACCATATGTTTTTCTCACAGTACACGTGCCACACAGAAGACTCCACACAAGCAATCTTGATGCCATATGCTCAAAAGTCATGTGCAAGGCAGGAATAAGGCAATGTGAAAATGAGAGAAAGAGCATGCATTTGTTTCGCCACCATGTGGCGACATCCCTGTTGCAGGGCGGTGTGCAACAGCCTGTTATAAGTGCCACCCTCGGCCATTCGTCCCCAAGCTCTCTCGACCGCTATCTCAGTGCGGAGTTCAAACGCCTGAAAGAGTGTTCGCTAAGCATCGAGGGATTCCCGGTTGGAAAGGAGGTGTTTGGCAGATGAAAACGACTTCATTCCTTTCCGACGCGATAGAAGGATACGTAAAATACCGCAAAGCTTCTGGGCGTGACAGCCACAGCTATATCAAGAACGTAATACTATTTGACCATTTTTGTGCGAAGGAATATCCCGGACAAACTGAACTTACCCAAGAAATTGTGGACAAATGGTGCAGGCAACGTCCATCAGAATGCACAAACTCCTGCGTTTCACGTGTATATCCTGTTCTGGACTTCATCAAATACATGAACAAACGTGGAATGACAAAAATAGCCCTGCCAAAAGTGCCAAGGTCTGTGCCAAGGACTTATATGCCGCATCCTTTCACACACGAAGAATTGAAACGCTTCTTTGACGCTTGCGACAACATAAAGCCAAGGCGCGGCATGCTTGCAGCCATTCAACGCATGACCCTGCCGGTGTTCTTCCGATTATTGTACAGTTCCGGAATGAGGACAACTGAAGCCATCTTACTGGAGCGCAATGATGTAAACTTTGAAAATGGCGTGGTTTCCATCAAGCGTGGCAAGGGATATGACCAACATTATGTCGTCCTCCATGATACAATACTGGATTTGATGCATACTTATGACAGGGAAATAGCAGGATTGGTTCCGCACCGCAGGATGTTTTTCCCTACACCCGATGACAAGCCCCATCCTCCTGCCTGGGTGACATATCATTTCCGGGTGCTGTGGCAAAGCTGCAACTCATCCCGCGCAATTCCATATGAGCTAAGACATAACTACGCAATAGAGAACATAAACAACGCGAGTTCGGGATAAGGATTGCGTAAAAAAATAGGGTAAAACGAGCTAAAAT
>CAVCON010000256.1:0-2254 GCA_963603805.1 Oscillospiraceae bacterium | reverse complement strand
AATGCTTCATGAGCGCAAGATTGAAAGTGGGTATGGTGACAGTGTTGTAAGACGTGAACACGCGTGTTCACAAACATCATACTCAATAACAACAGTTTATGCAACCACGGCAAAAGTGCAACGCTGCGTTGCACTTTCTCATCATGCCCGGCGTAACGCTCATAGAACTTTTTCAATTACTGCGACAGCGTGTCGCAGTATCTCGGCATAATCACCGTTCTCTATTGAGAGATTGTTGCCATTATTGTCTGTTGTCATTTTATCAGTCTATATTATCTTCCCTGAGAAGGTCTGCTACTTCTACTTCAAGCAGTTTGGCTATCTTCATAAGATTGCCCAAATCCGGTTGACAAGTATTAGTACACCATTTTGATATAGTGGTTTTGTCCTTCCCCAGTTGTTCACCAAGCCATTTGTTCGTTTTCTTCTTTTCTGCAAGAACTACTTTTAGCCTGTTTAATTCTTTATTTGCCATATTCATATGTGAATTTGAGTGCAAAGGTAAATATAATACATCACAATCTCGCACAAATACAGCGGTATTTACGTTTATTTAGCAACATGATGAAAAATACTCACTGCAACTGATTTCTGCATGGATTGTTGAGTTTCATAGAATATCATTGCGTAAACCCACCCAACTCAAACAGTTTGTTTACGCATTGTTTACGCGGCTATATGAAAAAAGCAGTTGTGAAATTCGTAACTGCTTCATTCCTTGTGGTGGACCAGATAGGGCTTGAACCTATGACCTCCAGATTATGAGTCTGTTGCTCTAACCAACTGAGCTACAAGTCCGGCTTCTTTCGGGATTTAACCCCCATTAAGCGGTGCAAAATTACGGTTTTTATTTGAAACGCACAAATTTGCGGCAGGGAAAATTTGCGCGTCCTTGTATTTTCTCATCCGAACTCTTCGCCAAGCTTCATCTGTGCCTCGTTGGCAAGCAGCTTCACACGGTTGGAGTCCCCCCGTTTGCACACCACAAGCACATTGCCGCTCTCAGCCACTATGAAGTCCTCAAGCCCTTCAAGCACAGCCACGCGCCCATCCGACAGCCTCACCACGTTGTTCTTGCAGCCGTGCATTATGGTGCGCGTGCCAAGCTCCGCGTTCCCGGCATCGTCCTTCGCCGTTACGCGGCGCAGGCTCTCCCACGTACCGAGGTCGGCCCACCCGAACGAGCAGCTTTCTACATATACGTTCGAGGTGCGTTCGAGAATCACCTGTTCTATAGACAGGTAAAGGTTCGATGGATAATATTTCTCCACAAAAGCCTGTTCCTCCTCGCGCGAAAGGTTTACGAACTCTTTCAAGTGCGGCAGTATGTTGGGGATAAGCTCCGCCACATAGGCCTGAACCGTGCGGGCGTTCCACACGTAAAGGCCGGTATTCCACAAAAACTCCCCGCTCTCCATGAACATCCTCGCAAAGGAGTCGTCCGGCTTCTCCGTAAACGACTTCACAGGCGCAAGCCCCTTGTCGTCCGGCTGCTCGCCCATTTGTATGTAACCGTATTCCGTGGCGGGCATCGTGGGGCGCACGCCCATCACCACAACAACCTCATGACCCGCCACGAAGTCAAGCGCATGGCGTATGTTTTTCTCAAACTCGTTTTCAAGGGTTATATACTGGTCGGCCGGGCTGAACACGATGCGTGCGTCAGGCTCCTTGTAGGCAATGTGGCTGCTCGCCCACGCTACAGCCGGCGCTGTGCCGAGCCTCACAGGCTCCGCAAGTATATGGCGGCGCGGGAGTTCTGGCAGCTGGCCCTCCACAATGTCGATATACTTGGCGTTGGTGGACACATATATATTGTCCGGTTCAAGAAACCTTACAAACCTCCGGTAAGTTGACTGCAAAAGAGTCTCCCCCGTGCCGAAGATGTCGAGAAACTGCTTGGGCATCCTTTCGCTGCTTGCCGGCCACAAACGCCGCCCTGCGCCGCCAGCGAGTATCACACAAAAATCCTTGCTCATATCGTCTTTACCTTATTTCCTTACATTTGCGCGATTCCAAAAGCAAGACACAAAGCCTTTCCCTGAAATGCGCAATAAAAATATGAAACTCTGCCGAAACGGCAGCCTGACAACCCATTAAAATATCGTAAAATCAAGAAATAGCGCGTAAGCCTTGGCAGTTTCGGGAAATAAGCGTAATTTTGCACACATATAACGCATCACGCCCAGATGGCGGAATAGGTAGACGCGCTGGTCTCAAACACCAGTGGAGCAATCCATCCCGGTTCGATCCC
>CAVCON010000255.1:0-2320 GCA_963603805.1 Oscillospiraceae bacterium | reverse complement strand
CATCCATATCGTTCCAACCGTCGTTGCCTGTGGCAAAGTTTGTCCCAAACGACCAGTTGCCGTTATTTTCCCCGAAACTTTGAAGCAGGTTGTTTATGTTTGACGACAAAGTTGAAGAAAGGAACGAGTTCATGGCAAGCGAGGTTTGGCTTGGGCTTTGCGGGGATGCCGCCATATCGTAGTTGTAAGTATAAAAACGACCCACCGAAAGCA
This sequence comes from Oscillospiraceae bacterium, assembly GCA_963603805.1. Classification (GTDB taxonomy): domain Bacteria; phylum Bacteroidota; class Bacteroidia; order Bacteroidales; family Bacteroidaceae; genus UBA6398. The sequence goes on along the minus strand of CAVCON010000255.1, from coordinate 2,107 downwards.
GATACATTGCCTGCATATTCATGTCTTCAGGGGTTGCGATAAGGGAGCGGACCATTTGTTTTTGATCCGCACTTACCGATGGCAAATCTATATCAAAATTCAACAGCGGTTGCAAAGCACTTCCCGTTATGTTCATCACGCAGTCCACCGGCACGGAACTGTCGCGCAAACTCCCCTGCACACTAATTCCCGCCAACGACACCGCCGGAATTGTATATACAGCCTGGAGATTTAATGCGCACGCCAGAGGATTGCCATTGAAAGCGATACGCCCGCCATTGCGAAGAATGAAATTTTTCTGTATCAGGTCTTGGAACTTTATCTTGTATGTGCCATCGTTAATGCCATAGACACCGAACATTTCAAAATTTCCCTTATTATAAAAATGAGCGTTTATGTTTCCGCGCCCATGGGTTGAAATCATGTTGCCGGCCTTGTCATCCATAATCACCCTAAGCTCCGCCTCTGGGGTTACATTTATATTGAAATTCAAACGTATGTCGGTTCCAATGTCGTTGTTTTCAACATTTTCCTTTGCTTTTGCTTGCGCCACAGTGTCTTTTGCGCCCTCTTTTGCATCGGCATTTCTAAAACGCAGCAATTCCACGTTATCCGTGCTTTCCGGCTGGTCTGCGTTATATACAAACAAAGTTTTTGCCCGGGACGTTACATTGGCATCTGTTGTAAAATAACCCGATGCGCCGTAAAGATGAACCTGACCGTCAACAAAAGCCGTTCCCCAAAACGAAGACTCATTGCCGTCCTGCATCTTGTCATAAACAAGGAAATTACGAGGTTCAAGATTCATGCTATACGAGAAATCGTGCAAGTCGCGATGCCTTACTCCTCCCGACATTACAGAACTGTTGCCATACATATCATACAGTTTTAGCGCAGGAAACGATATTAGGTTATGGGAGAAATACACAGTGTCGCTTTTCACCGTATATTGCGTGCCGAGAGGCTCCACGCCCAATTTCAGTCCCGACACTATCTGAGTACCCTCCAAGTTCATTGCGTGCAAATCCCCGAACAAGCGCAACCTGCCGGAAGTGCGTCCCTCAGAAAGTTGCATTGCCTCTGGGAAGAAATCGTTTAGAAACAAGGCATTTGTTCCGTTTGCGCCAAATGTCAAATCTATATAGTCATCGGCAGGACTAACATATCCATTAATTGTCGTAGAATAAGCGTTGTCGCGTATAATGGCGGATATGTCGATTTTATTTTCCTTGTTGTTCCAATGGCTGTTAAGTTTCAAACTGCCCATAGGGGCATGGTTGAAAACGAAATCGTCAACATCAACCGACGCATTCACACGCGGAGTGTTGAGTACACTTGCTATGTTAACATCTCCTGTGGCATTGCCGTCAAAGTGCACATCGTCAAACGAAACCAAATCCAAGACTTTCTGAATACGTATATTACGCAGTTTTGTTTGCAGCGAATCTTCGCTGAACTTGGAAACCACACCATTCAAAGACAATTCATTCTCGCCTTGACTGAGTTTTAAGTTCGATATATGCAATCTTCCCTTTTCGTACATTATATGCGACTCGGATACACGCCATAACGAATCGTCCAAGAATATCACGGATGGGTGTATAACAGATTCTATCCTATTTCCTTTCGAATTCGGGAATGTAATTGTCTGCGATATTTCCCCGGAGTTTTTATGTCCTGCCGTTGATTTCCACAAAACGGAATTTTCCAAATCATATCCCTTTGTCCTTACCGTTGACTCTATCTCCAATCGCCCCTCCTCCATTTTCTTCGAAGCATGGAAGCGCATGGACGTGTCATTGGAGTCGCTCTTGCAAAACAAACCTATGTCGGAATAAACACCACCGTCATATTGCAAATTTGGAACGGAAACTTCCAATTGGAAGAAGTTATTACGAGAATCTATTCGCCCATATAAAAAGTTCTCACCCTCAACCTTAATATCCGTGTTTGCCAGCGAATTGATTATGGCGGCATCTTTCAGGTGCATATTAAAGTCGAAAACATTTTCATCAGAGCCATGTTTGGTTTTGTTTTCCACAGGATTAACCACATTCAGAAAATCTTGCGCCAATTTCCCGAAATTGAAATTTCCTTTGATTTCCGC
>CAVCON010000254.1:0-2323 GCA_963603805.1 Oscillospiraceae bacterium | reverse complement strand
GCTTGCAAACAGATAATGCACAAGCAAGTGTCTATGGACACCCTTGTGGCATTAAGCACCATAGTGGACTATCTGTTTAGCCTGTCGGGAGTGTTTTTCCCTGATTTTTGGAACGGCAACGGGGATGTGCCTTTCTATTTTGACGCATCTGCCATGATTATCGCCTTTGTTTTGATAGGACGCACCATAGAAAACCGTGCCATATACAAAACAGGCTCAGCCATACGCGCCCTTATGAAACTAACTCCTTCCACAGCACGTATTATAAAGGCAAATGGGAATGAAGAAGACTGTCCGATAAACTCCATTAAAGTAGGGGATTTGATCAGAGTGCGAACAGGGGAAAGTGTGGCCGTTGACGGAGTAATTACGGAGGGAATTACGAGTGTGGACGAAAGTATGATAAGCGGCGAAGCCACACCTGTTGAAAAAAAACAAGGCGACCACGTCATTGCAGGAACGGTTAATGGCAACGGTTCTGTAGTTGTCAAGGCGGAAAGTGTTGGTGAGGCTACTGTGATTTCAAGGATAATAAAGGCTGTGCGTGAAGCACAAGACTCTAAAGCCCCAATACAAAGAATTGCTGATAAAATCATATCGGTTTTTGTACCCGGTGTTATTGGTATTTCAATAATGACATTTATCGTATGGATATGCGTAGGAGGAATGCAATGTCTGCCGAATGCCATAACGGCGGCAGTCAGTGTTCTCGTCATCGCCTGTCCATGCTCTTTAGGACTGGCCACTCCAACGGCGATAACGGTAGGAATTGGCAAGGCTGCCAAATTCAACGTATTGTTCCGCGAGGCTGCCGCTCTTGAGACTATTTGCAAAATCGACACTGTTGTTTTCGACAAAACCGGCACATTGACAGTTGGGCATCCTACCGTTACGGAAAGTCATGTTTCCAGAACTTGCACAGAAGAAGAACTTTGTTTTTTAATTAAAGCAGAAGAAAAATCAACACATCCGTCTGCAAATGCAATCATCAGCCACTTGAAAGACCTATATTCCCAAAACACCACCCACGAAATCTCTTGTTATGACAATATTGTCGGCAAAGGAATTGTGTTCAAAATAAACGATAAGAGTTACTGGGCGGGAAACAGAATGATGATGCAGGAACATATAGACATTGTGCAGGGTGAATTTGGGGAATATGCTAATTCTGCCTCTGTTTTCTATGGAAGTGAAAACAAACTGCTGGCCACATTTTATATAAGTGATAAGATACGCAAGTCTTCCATGGAAACCATAAAGAAGATTGGCTCTCTTGGCATTAAAACAGTTTTGCTTTCCGGAGACAGTAAGGCAACCACAGAGTCTGTTGCGAAAGAAATAAATATTGATGAATTTGTTTGGTCGGCATCGCCAGAAGAAAAACTGAACAAAATCGTCGAGCTTAAAAACAACGGACACAAAGTGGCAATGATTGGAGACGGCATCAATGATTCTGCCGCGTTGGCTAAAGCAGATATAAGTATTGCAATCGGCGAGGGTACTGATGTGGCTATAAACGCATCACAAGTTGTGATTCTGAATGGAGAGTTGAACAACATATACAAAACATTTATATTATCCAAAGAGATCGTTAAGACAATAAAACAGAACCTGTTCTGGGCTTTTGTTTATAATTTAGTTGGAATACCTATAGCTGCGGGTGTTTTATATCCCGTATTCAATATCATGCTTAGCCCAATAATATGTGCGGCGGCAATGGCTTTGTCCTCTGTCAGCGTGGTGCTGAACAGCTTAACCATATATGCGAAGAAAATATAAACCATAATAACAATGAAAACGAAACTATTGATTTTATCCTTGTTGACAATTTGTGGCATACAGGCTCAAACGCCGGCATTCACAGAACTTTCAGACACAAAGCCACGCACAAGCGAGGCGCAATGGAATGCCCAAGTAAAAACGCCGCAAGCTGCATGGGGCTGCATTGACATACGCTACTCCAAGACAAGCATTCCGCAAAACCTGACAAACAAATGGCAAGCAAATGCTTGGAAAGGGGAAAGGGTGAATGGTCAAGCTGTTTTTTTCACGTCTCAAAACGTTGAGAACATAAGCGTAACAAGTACACCGCTAAAAAGTGGGAAAAACATAATACCTTCTTCTGCAATAAACATCTCTTTCGTCAGGTATGTGATGACTGACGGGCTTAACAAGCCAGGCGACAGTGGGTATAAAAGCGGCTGTCGCGGAAACAACATAAAGTCGGAATGGGACTCTTCAATCGTTGCCGACATACTTGACGCATCAAAGACTATTCCCGTAGAGGCAAAAACCGCACGCCCCATTTGGATAAGCGTTTGGG
>CAVCON010000253.1:0-2366 GCA_963603805.1 Oscillospiraceae bacterium | reverse complement strand
CAGCAGACAGATGTCCTAATTGTGGGGTGTCGATAGCTGGGAATATAAAGAAATGTCCCGATTGTGGACGTGTGGTGCTTAAAAATGCGGAAAAATGTCCTTCGTGTGGTGCGGAATTTGAAAGCATCGCAGACGAGGATTTTGCTCGCAAAAAAAACAGCAGGACACAAGAGGCGTATAAAAACATAGACCCTTACGCTCCGAGTAAAACCCATAAAAAGAAAAACAATAACGGAGTGATTGTAGGAGTGGTGGTTTCTGTTGTGGTAGTGGCATTAGGAGCTTTGGCTTATTTCCTTATAGACAGATCGCGGAAGGCGGAAAGCGAGCAGAATGCTTATGAAGAGGTCATCGCGTCAAATGATACTGCGTTGTGCAGCCAGTATCTGCGCGATTATCCAAAGGGACAGCATAGCGGAGAGGTGGAAGCCAAACAGAAGGAACTTGTGGCGGAGATTAACGATTGGAATGACGCTTGCGTGAACAACATGAAAAGCGGCTTTGTCGCTTTTCTGGGCAATCATCCCAACAGCACGTTTGAACAGGCTTGCAAGGACAAGATAGACTCTTTGGATTATGTTGACGCTTTGTCGGCAAATACGGTGGAGGCTTTGCAGATTTACATAAGCAGCCATCCCGAGGGCAAATATGTAGAAAATGCTTTGCAGACGCAAAAAAATATAGCCTCACTGAAGGTGCAGCCCAATGAAGCGGCTTCGGTTAAAAATGTCTGCTCGCAGTTTTTCACAGGTCTTGCAAACAGGGACGAGGCTTCTTTGGCGTCAGCTGTTGCGGCGGTGATGGATAACTTCCTGAACAAGCGCAACGCGACGCACGCCGATGTGATGACTTTTGCGGACAAACTCGCATCAGGGCATCATCACATAGCCTTTACAATGAACAACGATTATAATATCCGCAAGGTTATGACGGATACGGATGTGTTTTCGTTTGATGTAACGTTTGGCGTTGACGAACACTATTTGACGCACGACGGCAAGGAAGAATGGATGACATATATTGTAACAGCAAGAATAAACCCGGACATGAAGATTTCCTCGCTGAATATGCGCAGCGTGACTTCAGCTTCGGATGAAAATAACGATTTATAAAGATGATAAGAATAGCAATACAATCGAAAGGACGGCTTCACGATGATACGATGGCCCTGCTCGCAGAGGCTGATATAAAGCTGAGTGTCTCAAAACGGACGCTCATATCCGATTCAACAACATTCCCGTTGCAAGCCTTGTATTTGCGTGATGACGACATCCCGGAAACGGTGGCCAACGGCGTGGCGGATTTGGGCGTTGTCGGCGAAAACGAATTTATGGAACGCGGATATGATGCGGAGATTGTATCGCGTTTGGGTTTCGGAAAATGCCGCTTGTCTCTCGCTGTACCCAAAGATACATCTTATAACGGACTGGCGTGGTTTAACGGACGCAAGATAGCCACATCATATCCTAATATCCTTAGGAAATTCCTTGATGACAAAGGCGTAAAGGCAGAGGTGCAGGTTATAAACGGCAGCGTTGAAATTTCTCCTGCGATAGGTTTGGCAGACGCGATATTCGACATCGTAAGTTCAGGCTCTACGCTTGTAAGCAATAATTTGCGCGAGGTTGAGACGGTGGTGAAAAGCGAGGCTTTGCTGATAGGAAACCGCAATATGAGTGGGGAGAAGCGCGAAATTCTCAAAGAGTTGCTTTTCCGCATAAAGGCGGTGCGCAGTGCGGAGGATAAGAAGTACGTTTTGATGAACGCGCCTCGCGAAAAACTTGAAGATATAGTGTCGGTGCTTCCAGGCATAAAAAGTCCTACGGTGATGCCTTTGGCCGATGAAAATTGGTGCAGTGTTCATACTGTGCTGGAAGAGAAACGTTTTTGGGAAATCATCGGTCAGCTTAAAGAGAAAGGCGCACAAGGAATATTGGTAATCCCCATTGAAAAGATGATATTGTAAAGCTCCTCCTTATGATGAAATTTTACGACAATCCGCCGAAAGAAACATGGGGCGAAGTATTAAAGCGTCCGTCAATGCAAACAAGGGAACTTCACGGTATTGTGGGCAAGGTGTTGGATGATGTCCGCAGTAACGGGGATGCTGCCCTAAAAAAATATGAACAGCAATTTGACAAAGTAGAATTAGAGGAACTTGTTGTAACAGAAAGAGAGCTTGCAGATACCGAATCGTTGGTTTCGGATGAGCTGAAAGAAGCCGTACAAGTTGCTTATGGCAATATTTACAAGTTTCATTCGGCGCAGAAATTCGCTCCGATTAAGGTTGAAACTTGTAAGGGAGTTGTTTGCGAGCAAAGAGCAGTAGCCATTGAAAAGGTTGGGTTGTATGTTCCCGGTGGTAC
>CAVCON010000252.1:0-2373 GCA_963603805.1 Oscillospiraceae bacterium | reverse complement strand
AATACGCACTCTTGAAGAGGATATAGCCCGCTCTCTTGGCGCATTGGGCATTCGCATAATAGCACCAATTCCAGGGAAAACCACTGTCGGAATAGAAGTTCCCAACAAAAAACCGCAGATTGTGTCCATGGAAAGTGTTGTAAACACGGATGCGTTTCGCAATTTCAAGGCAGAACTTCCTATTGTGATTGGGAAAACCATCACGAACGATCCGTTTATGTTTGATCTTGCCAAGATGCCGCATCTTCTTGTTGCAGGTGCCACAGGGCAGGGCAAATCGGTTGGCTTGAATGCAATAATCACTTCACTGCTATACAGGAAACATCCGGCAGAGCTAAAATTGGTTCTTGTAGATCCCAAAAAAGTGGAACTAAGCATTTACTCTACTTTGGAAAACCATTTCCTCGCAAAAGTGCCGGACAATAAAGACGAAGTTGTCATTACTGATGTTGACAGGGTGGTATATGCTTTGAACAGCCTTTGCAAAGAAATGGACACCCGCTATTTGCTTCTCAAAAAAGCTCGTGTGCGAAATATAAAGGAGTACAACAAACGTTTTTGTGAGCGTATGCTAAACCCTGAAAACGGACACAGATATTTGCCTTACATAGTGGTGATAGTTGATGAGTTCGCGGATTTGATAATGACGGCAGGGAAAAATGTTGAAACCCCGATTGCGCGTATAGCCCAATTGGCGCGAGCGGTGGGAATACACATGATTATTGCCACGCAAAGACCTACGGCAAATATTATAACCGGCACCATAAAAGCAAATTTCCCTGCACGCATAGCCTTTAAGGTTGCGCAAGCCATAGATTCGCGCACAATTATAGACAGGACTGGCGCAAACCGCCTGATTGGGCGTGGCGATATGCTTTTCTGTTCAGGCGGCGAACCCGTGCGCGTGCAGTGCGCCTTTGTTGACACGCCAGAAGTGGAGGGCTTAACAAGTTTCATTGCGAAACAACAAGGTTATCCTGCGCCGTTTGAACTCCCCGAAGTCCCGCTCCCCGAAAGTTCGGCTTCAAGTTCTTCGTATTCAAGCGATGACCCCATTCACCTTGACCCGCTGTTTAATGAGGCGGCAAGTATGGTGGTGGAATCCGGGGTAGGGTCAACGTCCTTTATACAAAGGAAATTTTCAATAGGGTATAATAGGGCTGGCAAGATAATGGATCAATTGGAAAGTGCCGGCATCGTGGGACCGCAAATCGGAAGCAAGCCACGCGAGGTTTTATGCAGCTCGCAATCGGAATTGGAAGCAAAAATAGCAAATGCCTTTTAGGATAAAAAGAGACATAAAATAAGAGAATATGGGCAATTATGTAGTATCAGCGATAAAATATCGTCCGCAATGTTTTGACGATGTTGTTGGGCAAAAAACTCTCACCTCTACGCTTATAGGAGCTATCAGGAGTGGCAAGCTAGCCCATTCTTATCTTTTTTGCGGACCGCGTGGCGTGGGAAAGACAACGTGTGCGCGTATTTTTGCGAAAACAATAAATTGTGAGCATCTGAACAGTGAGGGAGAGGCTTGTAATGCTTGCGACAGCTGCATATCGTTTAATGAGGGGCGCAGTCTTAATGTGCATGAAATAGACGCTGCTTCAAACAATTCCGTTGATAACATAAGGGAGCTGATAGAGCAAGTGCACATTCCGCCACAGATGGGGCGTTACAAAGTGTTCATCATAGACGAGGTTCATATGCTTTCGCAAGGGGCTTTCAATGCTTTTCTGAAAACATTGGAAGAACCGCCGGCTTATGCAATATTTATCCTGGCAACAACGGAAAAACAAAAAATAATACCGACAATCCTGAGCCGTTGCCAGATATACGATTTCAAACGCATAGAAGCTGATGATATAGTATATCAACTTGCAAAAATCGCGCAAAAAGAAAATTTTGCATACGAAGAGGACGCACTCCGCATTATTGCAGAAAAAGCGGACGGAGGTATGCGTGACGCTTTGTCCCTGTTTGACCAGCAGGCGGTTTTCACTAATGGGAATATTACATACCAGGAGGTGATAAAGAACCTGAACGTATTGGATTATTCTGCATATTTCAAAATTTATGACAGCATAATCGAGCGTAACATTCCTAAAGTGCTTCTTGGTTTCAATGAAATATCATCTCGCGGGTTTGACGGCAGGGACTTTATAGACGGATTGGCACGACACACTCGCAATCTGATGCTGGCTTCTGATGCCAGAACTGTCCCATTATTGCAAATGTCGAAACAGATAGCCGAACAATATCAAGTTCAGGCGCAGAAATGCAATGTAAAAGTTCTGTATCGTGTGATGAGGTTGTGCAGTGATTGCAGTTTGAATTATCGCAACAGCCGTAACAAACAGCTTTTGGTGGAAC
>CAVCON010000251.1:941-2385 GCA_963603805.1 Oscillospiraceae bacterium | reverse complement strand
CTGTCCTCCGTATAATTGCCCTTGCTGAACGAGCCATAAAGATAAAGAGCCTTCAGAGGCAACCGTTCCGCAACCGCCGCTTTGTAGCGTTGTGCCAGTTTTATAGCCTGTTCTTTATCCATATTCTTAGTTCGTCAGTTTTGTCCTCCATGCGTGTCTTGACATTATGTCTGGTGCAAATATAGCGAAATTCTTACCGTATAAAACAGCAAAAGCAGTCAAGATTACTCTTGACTGCTTTGCTTTTGTGTGAAACCATCAGGGAATCGAACCGGAGACACAGTTTTTGACAGATTGCACTTTGTCTGATAAAAAAGCTACGCAAAAGTTTCATACCCTTTTGTAAAGGGAATAAGGCAGGAGCTTGTTTATTATGGCGAGGATATGCCATCGTTTGGTAACATAAACTTTGGAACGTTTTCGCCTTATGGCTTTAGCTATCTGGTTTGCCACCTTTTCAACGGGCATTACCCAGAACAGCTTTTCCCCCTTTGCCATTCTTGTGGCGACAAGCCCGGGGCGGATGTCCGTGATGCTGACATTGTTTCCGTCTTTGTAGGCTTTCTTGCGCAATGCCTCCATATAGTTTATTTGATACGCTTTTGACGCGCTGTATGCAGGGGCTTGCGGTTCTCCGCGCAATCCGCCGGCAGAGGTGATGGCGACGAGATGACCGAAGCCTTGCCTGCGCAGAATGTTGTAAAAAGTGTCGATGACGCAAGTCCAGCCTATGACATTGGTGTGCAGTATGTGGCTTTCTATTGCGAAGTCAAGTTGGGGATTAAATTCCCCTGTACCGGCGCACACAACTACAAGGTCAATTACAGGCATTTGCGCCAGAAAATGCTTGACGGCAGACGCAATTTGGTCCAGTTGTGTAATATCGGCGGCAAATGTGATGACATTCGGGGAATAACGCCCTTCAATCTCTTCCAGCATCGCCTTTCTGCGCCCCGCTGTCGCAACCTTGTTTCCTGGCACGGCATACCTTTGAAGCAAACATTTTCCTATCCCCGAAGTGCCGCCTATGATTATTACATTCATGCTTTTTTGCGGCAAAAGTACGAAATGCACGAGGTGAAGCTGTCTTGAAAGCCAAAGTTTTGTGGTTTGTCGCACCACCTCTCAACTTGGGTTGAGAAATCTCGCGCTATAGCCCTGTAAACGTTATGTCGTGGCGGATTTTGCTGATTGTATTCGGATGCAGTTTGAGGTACGAGGCGATGTTTTTCAAGGGTAGCTGCTGGACTATTTGTGGGCAGCGTTTTAACAAGGCTTCATAACGGCCACGGGCGTCAAGGCGATACAAATCGATGTAGTTGGAATATACTTGCGAAAAAAGGCCCTCCATGATTTTCATGCCGTAAAGCAGGTGTTCCGCGTTTTCAGTAAGCATACGACACACTTCCGTCCTTTCGATGACGTAAACCCTTGATTGCACACT
>CAVCON010000251.1:0-931 GCA_963603805.1 Oscillospiraceae bacterium | reverse complement strand
CTATCAGCACTTTTGACGCAGCACCGTAAAGGCAGTTGGGATAATCGGCAACAAACTCGTTTTCGAAGGCAAAGCCAGTGATATAATCCTTGTTCTCCGCATCGTTATGGACAATGTATTTGAAACAGCCTTTTTCAACGTAGCCGATCTGGCGAGAGAGGGCGTTTGGCTGCTGGAATGTCGCCCCGCGTTCCATTATCCGCAATTTCCCGTTGCCCAAGCAATATTGCCGCAGGAAATCAAGGCGGAGTCCCTCTTTATAAGAATTGAATTGTCCCATTTAATCTGTGGCTCTCTCTTGGAACGCAAAGTTAATGCATTGTCTTATAGCTTGCAAATTTCCATTTTAGAAAAAGTCCAAGTTGCCGGGTTACTATTTTGTATAGTTGTTGAGTTTTATGGAGTATCATTGTGTAAACACGTCCAACTCAAACAGTTTGTTTGCGCAAAATTAGGAAGGTAAATATCAGCAATCATAATACTCGTTGTTATTGGGTGCGTTTCAAGCAATAACTACAGCTTAGAACTCATAGTACCCTTTATATTTGGACAAAGTGATATTAACAATTTTACCATCAAACCATGGGGAATGGTATGAGTAGCTCCATCCTCTGTTTGTGCGTTGTATATTGTTAACTATAAGGAAACCGTATCCTCTCCGAAATTGAAACACCATGGGATGGTATATCGAATACTCTTCGATAGGAGTTTCTTGGGTTAAATACACATCAACAATATGACGAATTGTATTTATTGTTTTATCATTTAAAGAATCTGAATTAAGTTTCTGTAGTTGTTCTTCAAATAGAGGCATGATGCCGCTAAGTTCGTTTCTCCCCTTCCATATTTCCAAACAGTTCAGCACCAGTTGCGGCATAAATGGATTTTCTTTAGAAAAAGAGAAGAAACATAGTGCCGTTAACAAATTGAC
>CAVCON010000250.1:0-2451 GCA_963603805.1 Oscillospiraceae bacterium | reverse complement strand
AATTATGTCTGATATAATTCAAACTACATCAGACCTTTTTTCGCCGCTTGCAAACGTCTGAAAAACAACTTCTTACAAAACAGTTTACAAATCAGATAAAATTCTTATAATCAGGATATTACTTTAATATTGGCGGATTTGCCTTTGGGTGGTTTATGGTTCGGAAAACGATAATGCGGAAAGCCGTCGGTTTTTACTCCGTTTCATCACCGGCTACAGGCGGAAAGGCGTTCATTTCATACATATACTTGTAGAGCGGAGTGAGCATCAATGCCTGCATAAAGCCGCCACGCGCCATTTCGCGCCTCATTTCCTCCCCGCTCATAAGGTGCACGGTTATGTCCTCCGTCTTTTCAAGGTGCTGGTCCGACACTTTTTCCACGCCCTCCGCCACAAAGCAATAGCACAGGTTTGTCATAGCCCCGGGATTGGGGGCGATTTTCGCCACAAGCCGCCATTCGCCTCCGCCATAGCCCGTCTCCTCCCACAGTTCGCGCTTTGCAGCCGCAAGCGGCGACTCGTCAGAAGCGTCAACAACGCCCGCCACTATTTCCCAAAACACATCGTCAAGCGCATGGCGGTACTGGCGTATGACCACATAGCTGCCGTCTTTGGTGCGGGCTATCACGTTCACCCACACAGGGTACTCCAGCACGTAATACTCGTCAAGCACAACCCCGGAGGGCAGCTGCACACAGTCTTTCCGCGCCGTGAGCCACGGACGCTTTATGAGATACTCGCTTTTAAGGGTTTTCCATTTTCTGACAGCCTTGTCCTTAATCATACGTTACATGCTTTTGTTTGTATGTAAAACGCGGAATGTCCGCTTTTAGCATACGCAAAGGCTTTTATGCATACGTTTTTCCCGAGATATGAGGGGAAAAGCGTAATTTTGCAACCGAGAAAACAAATCACAAGATGGCAACAAAACCCTCCATACCCAAAGGCACACGCGACTTCATGCCGCAGGAAATGGCCAAACGCAACTATATTTTCAACACAATCCGCGAAGTGTACGAACTTTACGGTTTCCGCCAGATAGAGACCCCCGCGCTCGAAAACCTATCCACGCTCATGGGCAAGTATGGCGACGAGGGCGACAAGCTGCTTTTCAAGATTCTCAACAGCGGCAACTTCCTCAACGGCGTATCTCCCGAGGAAATACAATCGGAAAGCGCGGGCAGGCTCGCAGCCAGGATTTGCGAAAAGGGACTGCGCTACGACCTCACCGTGCCGTTTGCGCGTTTTGTGGTGCAGCACCGCGATGACATCAAGATGCCTTTCCGCCGCTACCAGATACAGCCCGTGTGGAGAGCCGACCGCCCGCAAAAGGGACGCTACCGCGAGTTCTACCAATGCGACGCCGATGTGGTGGGCAGCGACTCGCTGCTAAACGAGGTGGAGCTGGTTGAAATCATCGATGAGGTGTTCAGCCGCTTCGGCATCCGCGTTGACATAAACATAAACAACCGCAAACTGCTCGCCGCCATTGCCGAGAAAATCGGGGCTGCCGACAAAATTACGGCTGTTACCGTGGCGATTGACAAGCTCGAAAAAATAGGGCTTGACGGCGTGGAGAAAGAGCTTCTTGAAGAGGGGATTTCGGCAGAGGCAATAAAGGACCTCGAACCAATCATCGCCCTGTCGGGAAGCAACGAGGAAAAAATCACCACCATGCGCAGGCAGTTTGAAAACAGCGAAATAGGCATGAAAGGCATTGCGGAAGTGGAATTTGTTCTAAACGCGCTCAAAAACTCGCAGCTCAAAAACAGCGTAACGTTCAACCTCTCGCTCGCACGCGGGCTAAACTACTACACAGGCTGCATTTTCGAGGTGAAAGCCCTCGACTACGCCATCGGCTCAATAACCGGCGGCGGAAGATACGACAACCTCACGGGCATATTCGGTATGCCGGGACTGAGCGGCGTGGGCATTTCGTTCGGAGCAGACAGAATTTACGACGTGCTCAACGGTCTTGACCTTTACCCAAAGGAGGCGAAAGCCGGCACGCAGTTGCTGTTCGTAAACTTCGGGGGCGAAAGCGAGACAGCGCAGTGCCTCGCGCTTGCTGCAAAGGCACGCCGCGCAGGAATACGCACGGAGATATACCCCGACAGCGCAAAGATGAAAAAGCAAATGTCATACGCCGCCGACAACAGCATACCGTTCGTGGCGTTGATAGGTGAGGACGAGGTGAAATCGGGAAACGTTACGCTCAAGAGCATGGAACGCCACGAGCAAAGCACCCTCACCCCCGACGAAATGATAAAGGCAATAAAGGAAAGCCTCTGAAAAACTTCGGGCAGCAGACGGTTTTCCGCTAACCGCTGACTTACAGAGAGTTATCTATTTCGGAAAAGATTTTGTAAGTTTCTGTATTTCATAGGCTTGCAATGGCAAAAATTATGTCTGATGTAGTTTAAATTATATCAGACATAATTTTTTCTACAT
>CAVCON010000249.1:0-2451 GCA_963603805.1 Oscillospiraceae bacterium | reverse complement strand
CTGATATAATTTTTTCTACATAGGACATAGTTTTTCCTACATCAAATGTAATTTTCGGGGTGTTTCGGAAAAAACAACCGTTTTGCTTTTGCGGGAATTATATGAACGGGGTATGTTGTTTATTGATCGCATACGGTATATATGTAGGGGCGTATTGCATACGCCCTGTATGTCACCGCATAAACCGCAATGCAAACTGTTGTCGCCACATTGCAAAATCCGCACAATTCAGGGCGTATGCAATACGCCACTACAAACGTCGCAAATCGTTGAAACAAAAAAACGGTGCGCTCCGGCATTAAAGCCGGGACGCACCGTAAATAATGAACGAAAATTTACTTCACGAACACCTTCTTCACAGTGCCGTCGCTCATCCTTATTATGTTTATGCCCTTCTGTGGGGAGGCGAGGCGCGTGCCGTCGGTGGAATAGCGTGCCGACTCCGTGGCGGAGGAGGTCCTGACTGCGTCCTTTATGCCGGTTTCGAGGAAGAAGAACTCCTTCCACTGCGCGGCGGACTTGTAGGCGTCCAAACTCTCCTGCGGAACGTAGAGCGTGCACTCCCACTTGTTGATGTCGTCAAGGGCCTGCGGGCCGCAGACGGGCGGCACAGCGGTCTTGCTCACCAATTTCTTCATACCAGTGCAGTCGGAGAACGCCTCGTCGCCGATGCTCTTCAGACCGGTGCCGAAGGAGAAGCTTTCCAGCGAGGAGCAGCCGCTGAAGGCGTATCTGCCTATCGTGTCGATGCCGTCGCCCATGCTCACGCTCTTGAGGCTGGTGCAGCCGTAAAACTCGTTCTCGGATATCTCGGTCTCCCTGTCGGTTATCCTCACGGTCTCAAGGCTCGTGTTCCTGTAGAAAGGCGAGTAGCCGTCATCGGCGGTCGTGCCGTAAGTTATGTTGCCGCCAATATAAACGCTCTTCAGCGGGCAGCTTGAGAACATCGGGCTTTTGACGTTGCTTCCGAGTTTAAGCTCCGTCTCTCGGTCGGCTATCGTAACGTCCGCCAAAGAAGTGCAGCCGTAAAAGACATTGTTGCCTATGCTGTCAACGGTCTTGGGGATCGTGATTTCCGGCAACGACTTGCAGTTGTTGAACGTCTCATTCGGGATTACACTGACTCCTGCGCCGATTTTCGCGTACGCCAGACTTTCGCAACCGCTGAAGCAACTGCCGCCAATGCCGGTTACGGAGTCAGGGATTATGATGCCCTTCAGGCTCGCGCAGTCCTTGAACGCGCTGTTGCCGATTGACTTCAGGCTCTCACCAAGCACGACATCCTCCAATTTGCCACAGTCTGCAAAGGCTGAATATCCTATTTGGGTGGCGGCAATATCTAACACCACCATTGAATCACATTTCCCGAAAGCATCACTTGGTATCTTCCCATTATAATCTATTTTTACACTCTTTACATATTTATTACCATAGCAGGTGTATGGGCTTATGTCCTTTACTGTAAGTTCCACGCCCTTATTATTCACTGTATTTCCGATGTTTATATTGGCGGCAGTGGAGTCATACGCGCAGTCTATGGCGTCGCATGTGCGCTCCGATGGGTTCACTGGCACATACTTTATGCCGTCTTTCTCAAACATGGAACTTAGGAATGGGTAAACCTTAGTCCAGTTTGAACCATACGAGCCATTGCTTACGTATTGTATATAGCCTTTCATATTCGTGTAGCCCTCTGGAGGCGTGTTTCCAAGCCAAATCACTTTCGTGGCACAGCCACCAGAACTATGATTGTAACCATGATGGCTACACACTTCAGAAGCAATAGATTGCACGTTGCTGCCTATCGTTATGCTACCCAGACGTTTGCATATCCCGAAAGCAGAAGCACCTATGCTTGTAACAGCGTAGCCTTTTCCTTCATGTATTACATATTCGGGAATCTTAATTACCTCGGCATCATACGCGCAGTCTATAGCAGTACAAGTGCGTTTCAACGAATCCACTAGCACATACTTTACGGCGTCCTTTTCGAACACGTAACTCATGGACGGACAAATCTTGGTATTTTTTAAAGTGAACGAGTCGTTGATTACGTAATTATTTCTGCCTTCAGCGTTCTTATAACCTTTCGGTGGAGTATTTCCAAGCCAAACCACTATATCTGGCTCGAAGTAGAAGTTTTGTCCATTGGGCCACTGCTGCCCTACAAACACTGTTTGAGCAATAGATTGTACGCCACTGCCTATCGTTACACAATGCAAACAGAAGCAACCATAGAAAGCGTAATCTTTTATGCTCTTAACGGAGTTTGGAATAACAACAGAGTAAAGACTACGGCAGTTTTCGAAAGCGTAACGCCCTATGCTTGTAACGGGATAGTCTTTCCCATTGTATGTAATCTTTTCGGGGATGTTGGCGGTCTTAATATTGGTTCCTGCATGGCTTACGTATGCCGTCAAATCATCTTGAAGCTCGTATTCGATGCTGTCT
>CAVCON010000248.1:1874-2461 GCA_963603805.1 Oscillospiraceae bacterium | reverse complement strand
AAATAATATTCTCCATGATATGCGTTGTTTCGTTTTGCCGAAACGAAAGAATCGCATTACGCAAACCTATGTCTTGGTAATAGTATTTACAAAGTGCACCGATATACTTTCGTTCTTTTATGTCATATCGCTCAGATTTTTCAATCAAGAAAGAGTCCTGCATATACCCCAAATATATGGAAATGGTCTTGCTGCTGATGTTCTGCACTTTGCCAACAGACTTGAATGTATTTGCTATGTTCTGTGCATTGATTGGTGCACCGATATTTGATGCTACGGTTTTTGAGAGTTCTTCAAACTCTGCTTTCATTTCTATCGTATTTCTCTCATATATGTCTCTTAGATAAACGGTACGAAACAGACGACGTAGGAAGTCAGCCTTTTTGTCATCTCCTACTTGCGTCAGAAGCTGTGGCAGACCGCCAAACATAAGATATTCCGCCCATCCTTCTTCCTTAGAGCCTTTATAAACAGACATGAACTCTGCAAATGACAAAGGCCATACATGAATTTCGTCCCCTCTGCCACGGAACTCTGTAACTACATCCGACGAAAGAAAACGAGAGTTGGAGCCTGTAACATAAACA
>CAVCON010000248.1:0-1822 GCA_963603805.1 Oscillospiraceae bacterium | reverse complement strand
TATAATAAGTGGAGTCATCTTTCATTTCTTTTTCAATCCAGCCAAGCAAATAGTCAGGATCTTTAAAATTCTTGTTTTTGTGGCTTTCCATATCTATGATTATGATATGGTCTTCTGCGACCGACTCATCGAGCAAATGCTGGCGAAAGAGTTTCTTCAAAAGGAAAGATTTGCCGGAACGGCGTAATCCTGTGATTATTTTTATCAGACCGTTTCCTTTTGAACGTACTAATTGGTCTATATATCCGCTTCTGTTTACTATCATGTATTTCCGAAAGATGTCACTTGTGACAAAATTTGGAAACAAAGATAGTGGTTTCCCTTGGAATATGACAATGTGTTGCTCGGTTTTATCATTTGAAGCTCATGACAATTGGGCGGTAAGGGACTGAAAAAGCGGCGTGAGGGCTTGCTGCAACCCTCATGCCGCTTGTATCTGGCGTTTTAAGCTGGACAGACCCTTTGGGGTGCTGTCAGTATTCCTCCTCGTTGAAGAAGAAATCCTCTTTTGTGGGGTAGTCGGGCCACACGTCCTCGATGTTTTCATACACTTCGCCTTCGTCTTCCAGTTCCTGAAGGTTTTCGATAACTTCCAACGGGGCGCCCGATCGTGTGGCGTAGTCAATCAACTCGTCTTTGGTGGCGGGCCATGGCGCATCTTCGAGTTTTGAAGCTAATTCAAGTGTCCAATACATAGTTTTTGGCGTTATATTTTGAAAACGGCGCAAAATTACAATGTTATTCCGAATAAGCAAGAAAAATGGGGGAAAATTTCGCGCTATTGCGTTAGTTCTTAGAATTAAAAGGCGGCGTCTTGCAAAGTTCCCTACGTGGAGGGCTAAAAACTTACGGTGTAGCTTTGCTTGTTTAGCTTTTTGTTGAAAAAAACAAGCCCCACTTCGTGCAGGTCGAACGTTACCACCGCCCTTGGGTCTGCGCATATCTCCCTCCACTTGGCTTGCGCCTCCCGCGAGGCGTGTATTCCTGCGGCGGCGAAGAAGGTTTTGTCGCTGCACGACTGCGCCGTGATGTGGAACGCCGTGAGGAAGTCCGCCCCGGGCGCGGCGTAAACAAATTCCTGTACCAGTGCGGGCATTTGGCTTGCCTCGGGGTATATGGATATTTTGGCATTGCGGCTTCCCGCCGCCACGTATTCCGCCGTCATCGCGGAGCGCACGCCTATGAGCGAGGCTTGCGCCGGTTGGCAGTGGTTGGCGATGCGGAACATCAGCCTGTCGCCTCGCGGCGAAAGCCCGTGTTCGCCGCTGCGGCGTTTGCGGCGGCGTTTTTTCAGCTCCTTGTAGGCGTAGTAGCGCGAGTGTTCGTAAACCACGTCCTTTATGAATCCGTAGGCAAAGGGGGAGTGCACGCCATAGCCGTTGCGGTTGCGAAACCGCCGCAGCCTGATGAAAAACCGTCTTATTTCCCTTGTCCAAGCATTCATGTCGGATGCAAAATTACATATTTCTGTTTCAGTTCGGGACAAGAAAACGAAAAAGACCGAGTTGCCATGTGCCTTTCATGGCATTCCGTGCAGAGGGGTAGTTGCTGAGGAAACTGCAAGAATGCCCCAAATTACATAAGACGTTGGTTTCCAGGATAATAACCAAACAAAGGATGTCCGCTGTAACAATTTGTTTTTCAGATGTTTGAAAGAGGCGAAAAAAGGTCTGATGTAGTTTGAATTATGTCTGACATAATTTTTCTTACGTCCTATGTAGTTTTTCCTACATCAAATGTTGTTTTCGGGACATTTTGAAAAGAATGCGCGATTATGGTTTTGCGCCATTTGTAGGGGCGTATTGCATACGCCTTTTACTCC
>CAVCON010000247.1:0-2472 GCA_963603805.1 Oscillospiraceae bacterium | reverse complement strand
ATTTATTGATTAAGAGCATATTGTATATATGTAGGGGCGTATTGCATACGCCCTGTACACCACCGCATGAACCGCACCGCAAACCGCTACCGCAACATTGCAAATCCGCGCAATTTAGGGCGTATGCAATACGCCCCTACATATATACAACACACAATTAATCAACAAATTGAGCCTCCGTGGAACGAATGATGCGCACCAGAATTGCGCCACTTTGCAATGTAGTGGCGGAGGTTTGCGGTGTGGTTCATGCGGTAGCATACAGGGCGTATGCAATACGCCCCTACATATATACCGTTGCAATCAACAAACAACATACATCGTTTATATAATTCCCGCAAAACCAAAATTGGTTGCTCTTTTGCAAACACCGTAAAAACTACATTTGATGTAGGAAAAACTATGTCCTATGTAGAAAAAATTATATCAGATATAATTTAAACTACATCAGACCTTTTTTTGACGTTTGTAAACACCTGAAATACAGAAACTTACAAAACAGCCAAAAAAAAATCACCATAAACAACTAAGAACCAGCGCATTGCGCTTTCCCGAACCTATCTGCCGTTTTCTCTGTTTGGGCGCATACAATATCCACCTGCGTCAGAGCCGCCATTACGGTTTCCACAAATGCGGGATGTTTGGCACGCCCCTAAAACAATTCGAGCTGCTGCCCCTCTGCCAAGGCTTTTCGCGGCTTTTTGCAATAGAATATCTTTATGTCGGCAAACTGCCTGTCGGTTATGCACATTATGCCCACATTCCCGTGGGCGGGGAGGAACGACTGCACGCGCTTTATGTGAACCTGCGCATTGTCCATACTCGCGCAATGCCTTACATATATTGAAAACTGGAACATGGTGAAGCCGTCGCCCATTATGTCCTTGCGGAAACGTACCGCCTCCTTGCGTTCGGTCTTTGTGTCGGTTGGCAAGTCGTAGAACACAAGCACCCACATAACCTTGTATATATTTAGTTCCGCCATTCAAAATTCGGGATAGACTATTTTCCGCACTTCCCCACCAAAGCATTTTGCAAGGCTTGCCGTGGTCTGCCCCACCGCCACCATGAGCGGGCTGCGAACGGAGTTTATCTTTACGTCAAGTACAGGTATCCGCAGCATTTCCCTTTTCAAGTCCAAAGTAAGTTCTTCGGGGATTTCCCCAAACTCCCTTGCCACGGAAATAACAAGGTCGTCAACATATGGGCGGTATGGCTCCATTATGTCATCGGCAAGGCAATAGGCGTTGTAGCGGTTGCGGTGGTGGATTCCCGACACCGGCAGCAGTCCGCTGACAACCAGCGACCGCGCCACAACGGCACGCAAAATGGCATAGCCGTAGTTTAGGAGGTTGTTTGGCGGAGAGCCTTCCTTGTCGCGCACAAAGTTCTCTTTTTCGGGGAAGATGTTCCGCCAGTAATACACCGCCGCCTGCGCCTCGCAATTGTCCGCATCGCCGCTCTTGACATCCTGCGCCAACTTGTACAGCCGCTTCGCTTCATCGCCAGTGTTCTTTCGCAGACAGCCGTACTGGTTCATAATTTTTGCCTTTACGGTTTGTTGCCAAAGCTGTTTCTTCAGCGGAAGCGAAGCGTCCATCTGGTTTCTGAACCTCTCGTTTTGAATTGTGTTACCTTCGAGCGGCAGTAGCAAGCCCAGCGGCATATGCCTTTCGTCGCAGGTTATAACTGCGGCGGTATTTTTCAAAAGAGCCTCAAGCGCGCCTTGGGTTATGGTTATCTGCCTGTTGTCCAAAACAACAACGCCGATGTCTTCTATTGGTATCGTCCTCACGGCCTCGCGCTTTATAACCTCCGACACATTGCCAGGCTTTTCCACCTCCGGGAGTTTTATGACGAGCTGACCATTTGCCAAAGACAAGTATGCAGGATTACTGAAACAAAGCGTCTTTTTAATCATTGCCTACAATCTTTATAATGTTTCCCAAGCGATCGGTTTCAAGTTTCAAGCAAACGCTCTTTATCTGTACGTCGTCCAAATCACGTTCCGACTTATTTTTAGGACCGTACTCAATAGCATTTGCTATAGGAGTTGACACAGACTGGGGAATAAAGAAACACTGGTAAGTATTTGCTGATACTACTTTATATATACGCTTGGAGTCAAGCGGCATTGCGATATGTTCGTCCTCTTCGGGAACATAGACCAAATCGCCGGGCGAAAGGGAAAACAAAAGGTTGTTTCCATTTTCATTGCGTTCAGGCACTGCGGGAAGATGCTGCTTTTTTCTTTCAACAACAACGTTCAAAGGTATTGTTTCGAACGCCCGCTTTCCTTCCTCGTCAACATATATGGCAAAGAAAAGATTAGTTCCCTTTTCCGTTTCCACATAAGTTTTTATTTTAGAACCGCTTTGTCCTACAGGGAACTTCAAAGAGAATTTTTCCGAAACCCTTACGCACTTTATCGGCTTGTGGTCGCGCCCGCCGTTAAGCAGCCTTATGTTGTCA
>CAVCON010000246.1:1199-2496 GCA_963603805.1 Oscillospiraceae bacterium | reverse complement strand
ATTCTCCGGCCAATCATTCCTGTTATCTTTGACGAGCCTATCTCTATAGCAGCTATAAAATTGTCTGTTGTAGCCATATTTATATTATTTCTTACATATTATCTGATTGTCGTACTCTAAATCTATCCTGGAATATTTGTTCCAGCCCACTTGCGGCAGAACTTGGGAATAAAAAGCCTTGAGCCGCTTGAGTTTCTGCGGCATTCCGCCTGGCTGCCCTATGTAAACCACATGGTTGCCTATTCTCGGGTAAAGTTCCACATTCCCTGCGGTGTCAACACTAATCTGCTCTATCTGGCTGTCCCAAAACTTGTCGTATTTCAGCAAACGCCCTATCGGCAACAGTTTTGAATGGGCGTACTGCCTTGATATATGCCCTGTGGCCACAACCAAGTCTGCGGAATAGTGCATATGCGGCATTATCTTCCCTCGGGTGTCCATATAATAATTGTCGCCGTTATCGCTAATCACCCTCATGACAGGCAGGCGTTGCGTTACGGTTACATACACGCGGTCTCCCGCCGTTTTGTAGCTTGTCGTATTGTCTATGAAAGGATTCTTGGCAAGCACCCTCTCAATCTCGGCACAATTAATGCCACTCATTTTCCTGCCTATCGGATACACCTTTGCTTCTTTGAGTATTGTGCGTATCTCTGAGGGCGTGATAAACCCTGCCACGTCGCTGTCTTTCACTATCACCTCCACCGCAGCACAATGCTGCCGCATTTCGGGATTGTTCAGCACAGTAACAGCCAGCCCCAGATATACGGCAAGGGCGAGCAACAGCAACAACTTCAGCAGGTTCTTCATTTTTCAGCTGCGCGGAAGCAGGATTTTCGTTATTTCGGGAGTCATGTTGTCCAAATCACCCGCGCCCAAAATCAAAAGCACGTCAACATTCATGCTGCGCACAACGTCAAGCACATCCTCCTTGCGGATGATACGCTTCTGCATTCCAGAACGAAGATTGTCATATATCAGACGGCTTGTTACGCCGGGGATAAGGCGTTCACGGGCCGGATAGATTTCGGTAAGCACAACCTCGTCGAGCAAAGAAAGGCTATTGGCAAAATCCGCATAGAAATCGCGGGTGCGAGAATAAAGGTGAGGCTGGAATATAGCGGCTATCCTGCGTCCCTTAAACACTTTGCGCACCGAGCTGATGCACTGCTCTATTTCCTTGGGATGATGGGCGTAGTCGCTTATGAGTATAATCTTCTCAGTGTTTATCTTTATGTCGAAACGGCGTTCCACTCCCGAGAATGTACGCATACCCTCGCGAATGTCCTCTGCCGAA
>CAVCON010000246.1:0-1189 GCA_963603805.1 Oscillospiraceae bacterium | reverse complement strand
G
This sequence comes from Oscillospiraceae bacterium, assembly GCA_963603805.1. Taxonomy (GTDB): domain Bacteria; phylum Bacteroidota; class Bacteroidia; order Bacteroidales; family Bacteroidaceae; genus UBA6398. The sequence continues at coordinate 1,188 of CAVCON010000246.1, read as the reverse complement.
GCCGCCACACCGTTTTCTATGTTCACGTAAACAGGCACGCCCAAATCGATGTTGGCAATGTTTCCCAACGGCGAAACAAGGTCAAACATAATTCTGCCGTTGCCGATGCGTATGTTTTCCGCATGGAAATCACCCGCGTCAACACCATAGTCATAGTAGCGCACGCCGTCCTTCAGTTGCGGCTTCAGGGCAATGTCCTTGTGCATCACGAGTGCGCCCCCCTTGCGGATAAGCGACGTATATTTCTCAAAGCTCTCAATATACGCCTCGTGCGTTCCGTATATGTCCAAATGGTCGGCATCAACGGCGGTAATCACCGAAGCATATGGCGTGAGCTGGTGGAACGAGCGGTCGTACTCGTCAGCCTCAATCACCACGTAAGGGCTTGAGGAATTAAGCAGGTAGTTTGTGCCGTAGTTCTTGGATATTCCGCCAAGAAATGCGTTGCAGCCCACATGGCTTTGGTGGATTATGTGCGCAGCCATTGTCGATGTGGTTGTTTTGCCGTGTGTCCCCGCCACGCACAGCCCACGATATGCGCGTGTCAGTGTTCCAAGCACCTGGGCGCGCTTCACCACATCATACGCCATGTTGCGAAAATACCCAAGCACCTTGTTGTCCGCAGGGATTGCCGGCGTATATACCACCAAGGTGTTCCTCGGGTTTTTGAATTCCGAAGAAATCTCATCGGGGTCATCGTCATACTGCACTTTCGCACCCTCAGCCTTCAGACGTTCCGTGAGCACCGACGGAGTTTTGTCATATCCGCCCACCGGGGTCTCCCTTGAAAGGAAATACCGCGCAATGGCACTCATTCCTATACCGCCGATACCTATAAAATACACAGCCTTTATATCATTCAAATCCATTTCCGTTTCAGTTTTTAGTTCTATTGCAGTTATTTGTTCATTTCCCGGCAAGCGTCATTACTTCCTTCGCTATTATTTTTGCGGAATCTGGAAGGGCGAGTGCCTTTATGTTTTTGCCGAGGCTTGCCAAAAGCGCGTCATCGTCCACAGCGTTCAGCGCACGCGGGATTAAGGTGCGCACGGCATCCGCGTCCTTTACATAGAGTGCGGCATCGCGTGTGGTAAGAGCCAAAGTGTTTTTGGTCTGATGGTCTTCCGCCACATTGGGCGACGGAACTACTATCGCAGGTTTGCCCAAAAGCTGCAGCTCCGAAATACT
>CAVCON010000245.1:0-2529 GCA_963603805.1 Oscillospiraceae bacterium | reverse complement strand
ACGTAGGAAAAATTATATCTGATATAATTCAAACTACATCAGACCTTTTTCCGCCATTTGCAAACATCTGAAAAATAAATCGTTATAAAAATTGCGCAGCACGGCATAAAATGCTGTATTCCAAAGACTTGTCAAATTTGTGCGGGCGTGTGGCTTATGTCCAAGGCTTTACCGTTCCCGCGCAACCGCAGGTAACGCACTGCTTGTCGTACCATAAAGTCGTTTAACAATAACAGATGTTTTTTTTTGTTGTATATTGCAAATTTTGTAAATTTGCAATTGGTTTCCGGCTGGAACACCGCAGGAAAAAGGGTGAGCCCATGCCGGAAGACAGGTAAGAGCAGACCGTGAAAGCGTCAGGCGAAAGCCACTACATAATTGATGAACCTGTTGCACCTTGTTCCCGGCAGACCGAAATGTACATTCCGATATTAACCGCAAAACATACAAGACCAATGAAAAAGAACTTATTATTGTTACCGCTGATTTTGTTCGGCATAACAGCATTGTTTTCATGCTCCTCGGACAGCTCCGGGGAGAAAGACCAACAGCCGAAGGCAGATGGCATAATCGGCGAGTGGGTTTACGACGACCCTGACAACGGCATCTGGGAGAGGCAGAAGTTCATGCCGTCCGGGGTGTTCTATTATTCGAACACCAGTCTTGGCGGCTGGAAGTTCTCCAATGACGCCAAGGACGGGCGGTACTCCGTTGAGGACGGCGGCAGGATAACCATGAATGTGGTTCTTGGCGGTGTCGCCACAAGGCTGATGCTTAAGATCCTTGAGATTACGGACTATTCCTACACGGCGGAGTACACAAGCGGCAACGCCTCGGTGGGGGTGTTCACGTATGCAAGGCAGGTCGGCTCCGTTACAGTCAAGCCCGGCGCGACCTCACGCCCCGACTATTCGCAGGCGGTGAAGGCGGTGATAGCGCGCTACGCCTCCCATGACGAGGACGTGGCGAAAGTGGACGGCGCGGATGGCACGATAACGGCGGTATCAGCGGGACACACCTACATAGACATAGTAACGGACAAGGGCACGGCGGTGTATGAGGTGTTCGTGTTTGACACGGATGATATGTTCGGCGACTACTCCTTCGCATTCGGCAAGACAGTGCAGGAGATTGTTGACATAAAAGGCGACGGCTACCTGTGGAAAGACGACCATAACGGGGTCATTTACCTTTCGGACGACTATCTGGCTGACACGGTGAGGTACATTACCGGCATTCATGACAAGAGCCACATTGAATACGTGCAGCTGTGCCTGAACGGCAGGGTGTCCAAATCCGAGATCAAGCGGCACTTGGACGACAAGTACGGTGAGCCGCTCTCCGCCATAGAGGACAGGTACTCCTATGTAACAGGCAGGGAAGTTGGTGGCAGCCCGGTTACCGCCATATACGACGCGGAAGCGTCCCTCCTGTCTTTTGCTGTGGATATACAGGCGGACAGATGGGCGGATTTCTCTTCTCTGTTCGGTCAGACAAAGGATGTCGTAAAAACGGAAATGAGTGAGCGGAACTATTCGTTTATGGTCTCTGATTATACCTATTCAAAAGACGGGTCTGATTATTACAATCTCAATGACAGTGAAGATGCATACTTGGTAGGCTTTGTGTTCAATTCCGAGGGTAAGATGTGCGAGTATTGGGTGTACTTGAATGAGGATTTTATGAATAATGCAAATGAGATTCTTGCATGGCTGAAGTCCAAATATGTTTTAAACAATCAGGAAAGCAGTCGTACCCAAATGGTATTCTATGACAAATTGCACAGAATGAGAATTGTTTTTGATGCGTCCGGATATGTACAATACACGGACAGCGAGCAGACACCGTTTACGCCTGGAAGCGCGTCTTGACAATACGGCACGCGCCACGCCTTCTTACGGAAAGGCGCAAACATGATAAGGATGGGCGGCGGCACGGTTGGCGTGCCGCCGCCTTTTTGTTGCCATAGCCTTTGGACGTGCCGCGTTTCTTTTCCGTGTTCCAAATGGGAAAAATCATCTCTGTCCCGATTGGGGGTGTCATCTTGCCTTTTCCGGTGTATTTCTCCGTTTTTCGCTTCCGTGCCCCTTTTTGTTGTTTTTTGTGGTGAAATATTTTTTGCGTCTGCAACTGCCTGTCTGTTTGTATGTTTGCGGTGTTTCATGGTGTTTTGTCTTGAAAAATTTCAGAAAAAAGTTTGTGAAAAGTTTGGTTGTTTGGAAAAGCCGCCGTACTTTTGCACTCGCTTTCGGGGAGCAACCCCGGGGCGGAGTTCAAGAAGAGATTTACATAAACGCAAGAAGACAGGAAGATAAGATACAGCGTCCCCTTCCGCCGCAGATGCGGTCGGTTGGGGGCAAGTCCAAGAAAGTCAACTCCTGCCCCATGGGCTTCGGTTTCGTGGGGCGAACAACAGGAAACGATAGATTGCCGGATCGGATTCAGTATAGAAAGAATAAAATTTAGATATACAACGGAGAGTTTGATCCTGGCTCAGGATGAACGCTAGCTACAGGCTTAACACATGCA
>CAVCON010000244.1:0-2627 GCA_963603805.1 Oscillospiraceae bacterium | reverse complement strand
ATATATGTCTTTCCATAGGGACACCTATACACTTGACACCTTCACGCTTTTTTATTTCATCAAGTTCTTTTAAGGGAGACGAAACTGCAACAACATCAAAATGCTCCGAAAGCATTTTAAGTTGCCCACGACAGAATGTGTTTAGTGAAGTGGGTACAGTGGAAGCCTTTATGAGCTTCTTTTTGTACGTGTCTGCCATTGTCGGTAAATATTATTTCAAACTGTCCCTGTACCAATTATACAGTTTTCTTACGCCGTCTTCAATTTCCACTTTGTGCGTCCACCCTAAACTGTGAAGCTTTGAAACATCGATTAATTTACGTGGCGTTCCGTCTGGTTTTGATTCATCAAAGGACAATTTGCCTGTGAAACCTACCGTCTTTACCACCAATTCTGACAATTCGCGTATAGTAAGCTCCTTGCCAGTGCCAACATTTATATGACAATTCCTAATTTTGCCGAGTTGGGGGATTGCACCGCCACGCCCTTCGCTGTTGTTTCTGTTTACTTCGCCATTTGTTTTTGCTCCATAGAAAACAGACGAATATTTGTCAATGCCAATGATGTCGCTAAAGTCTATGTTAAGCAATAAATAGACAGAAGCGTCTGCCATATCCTCACTCCACAAGAATTCCCTAAGCGGTTTTCCCGTGCCCCAAAGTTTCACATGATTATTGCCGATTCCATAAAAGGCAAGAGCCTTGAGAATACGTTCTTCTGTGCAATTTCCGTCAACATTTCCATTGCCGATTTCCTTGCGTAGCGCATCCGTAGGATTTATCGGACGTTTGTTCATGTCAGTGCGTATGGCTTCCCAATTGTCATCGTTAATTAGTTTGGCAAGATATATTTTGCGCATCATTGCCGGAAGCACATGAGAGTTCTCCAAATGGAAATTATCGTTTGGCCCGTAAAGATTTGTGGGCATAACAGCAATGTAGTTTGTGCCATATTGGAGATTGTAGCTCTCGCACATTTTCAGTCCCGCTATTTTGGCAATGGCGTATTCCTCGTTTGTGTATTCCAAAGGAGAAGTCAAAAGCGCGTCCTCCTTCATCGGTTGCGGAGCGTTTTTGGGGTATATGCAGGTACTTCCGAGAAACAACAATTTCTTCACATTGTGAGTATAGGCATTGCTTATCACATTGCATTGTATCTTCATGTTCTGCATTATGAAATCTGCACGATAAAGCGAGTTTGCCATTATACCTCCAACGAAAGCGGCTGCCAGAACAACTGCATCCGGTTGCTCTTTGTCAAAAAACTCTTTTACGGCATTTTGGTCGGTAAGGTCAAGTTCCTCGTGGGTTTTGCCTATGAGATTGTCATATCCACGCTGTTTCAGATTATTCCAAATGGCGGAACCCACAAGCCCACGATGCCCGGCGATGTATATTTTGTCGGTTTTATTAATCATGACTTACGGCATTTGTGCTTTTATATGGTTCTTTACATATTCCATATCATGCTTGGTCATAATCTTTACAAGCTCTTCAAATGAAGTCTTGCACGGATTCCACCCAAGCTGTTTTTTTGCCTTTGCCGGGTCTCCGAGCAATTGGTCAACTTCCGCAGGACGGAAATATTTAGGATCGACCTCCACAAGCGTTTTGCCTGTGTTAGTGTCGATACCCTTTTCATTAACGCCGCAGCCTTCCCAGCGCAGGGTTATTCCCACATTTTGGAATGCAAGAGTGCAAAATTCCCTTACAGTGTGCATCTCGCCCGTAGCAATTACAAAATCATCAGGAGCGTCCTGTTGTAGTATCAGCCACATACATTCCACATAATCTTTTGCATACCCCCAATCGCGTTTTGCGTCAAGATTGCCGAGATACAGTTTGTTTTGATAGCCTTGGGCTATTCTGCTTGCTGCGAGGGTGATTTTTCGTGTAACAAAGTTCTCGCCCCGGCGTTCGCTCTCGTGGTTGAAAAGTATGCCGTTACAGCAAAACATATTATAGCTTTCACGATAGTTCTTCATTATCCAAAAACCATACAGCTTTGCCACGGAGTAGGGGGAACGCGGATAGAATGGAGTGGTTTCGCGCTGGGGAACTTCCACCACTTTGCCGAACAGTTCGGATGTGGAGGCTTGGTAGATGCGGCATTTGTCTGCCAAGCCACATATCCTCACAGCCTCCAACAGACGCAGAACGCCAATCGCATCAGTGTCGGCGGTATATTCCGGTACATCAAACGACACTTTAACGTGGCTTTGTGCCGCCAAATTGTATATCTCCGTCGGTTGTGTTTCTGATATTACGCGAATTAACGAGGAAGAATCTGTCATGTCGGCCCAATGAAGGTTTACAAGACGCTTCTGTTTCATATCACGCACCCACTCGTCAAGATACAAATGTTCAATGCGTCCTGTATTGAAAGATGAAGAACGGCGTAACAAACCGTGCACTTCATATCCTTTTTCTATTAGAAATTCAGCAAGATATGAGCCATCTTGCCCTGTTATGCCTGTTATTAGGGCAACTTTATTTTCCATAATTCTATTATTTGATGTTACAAAGGTATAATTTAATTGTCGAATACCCAAATTGCGTGATAGCCTAACAAGAAAGAAAGCAAAGGTTTTCTGTAATCAACTGAATTGTTGAGAGTTAGTGCTATTT
>CAVCON010000243.1:1520-2651 GCA_963603805.1 Oscillospiraceae bacterium | reverse complement strand
GACACAAAAATAAAATCAAAAATATTCGAAGACCGCACTGTTGAAATATATTCCATACCGTTGAAACACAGAATACCATGCTGCGGATATTTGGTCTGCGAAAAGCAAAAATTGCCGCATATCAAACGAGACATGATTGATTTCTACCACATACCTTTTTATGCCATAAACAGCATAAAGCAAGGGCAATCGTGGATTACAGAAGACGGACAAACCATTCCTTGCGAACGCCTTACGACTCCCACCGAAAAAGCGAGGAAATACGCATATTGCTCCGACACGGCTTATATTCCGCAACTAAAAGAGGTTATAGAAGGCGTGGATCTTTTATACCATGAGGCAACTTTCGGCAAAGACAGCGAGCAACGGGCGAAAGACACCTTTCACTCCACAGCGCAACAAGCTGCGACCTTGGCAAAAGATTCCAATGTGAAAAAGCTGGTTATCGGACACTTTTCCTCACGCTACAACAACGATGAAAGCCCGCTCCTTGCCCAAGCCAAGGAAATTTTTGAGAACACCTCGCTGGCAAATGAAAACAAAACGTTTATCTTGAAATGAAAACTATCCTCTGTAAAAAAAGACTTCTATGCCCGACCTTGGCGGTGCTTGCATTTGTATCATTGTTTTTTACAAGTTGCATGACTTCGTTGCTGGCACCAAAACTTCTAAAAGTGGCACTGCAACCAACCAACACGTCAAAAGACACCACTGCTGCATGGAAAGGCGAAATCAAAGAATATCCTTTTGTCGGAACATGGAGGGACAGCCTTATAAAGGCATCCGCATTACGCGACACTTTCATAACAGCCCCAGACTATGCCAATCTGCACGCTTTGTACATAAAATCTGCGCAACCATCTGATATAACTGCCATTGTTGTACACGGACACACATCTTCGTCTGTGGGCGTGGCGCACCTTGGATATATGTACAATCACGATTTGGGATATAATGTTATACTTCCAGACCTCCGCCTCTCGGGACTCAGCGACGGAGACCACTACACAATGGGCTGGAACGAAAGAGAGGATGTCAAACTCTGGATAGACTTGGCAACCAAACTGTTTTCTGACACGACAAAAATAGTTGTACACGGAGTTTCAATGGGAGCAGCCACCACGATGATGC
>CAVCON010000243.1:0-1510 GCA_963603805.1 Oscillospiraceae bacterium | reverse complement strand
CAGTTCCGCTATGTGCTTGCAAAAGATTATCACATTTCAAGCAAATCACTGCTCAAGGCCGCTCAAAAAAAGGCGGAGAAAATGTATAATCTTAATTTCAAAAAAGCATCATCAGAAAACCAAGTCAAAAAAAGCAATCTGCCCATGCTTTTCATACACGGCGATGGCGATACCTATGTCCCTGTGAAAATGGTTGAGCAACTTTACAACGCCAAGCCAGAACCCAAAGAGAAATGGATTGTTCCGGGAGCGGCACACGCGCAGTCTTATAAGACAGCACCGGCAGAATACACAAAACGGGTTAAAGAGTTTATCTCCAAATACTCTGGAAACAAATGAAGCCTGTTTTTATTCTGATATGGTTTCTTCTTGCTTGCATCCCTGCAAATGTCGGAGGCAAAAGGGTTATTACAGGAGACGAACGAACGGAACTGTATTTTCCCTTGATAAAAAACAAAAAGATAGCACTATACTCGAACCATACTGGGATAGCACACAAGAAGCACGTGGTTGATCTTCTGATAGAGAACGGCATGGACGTAGTGGCAATATTTTCCCCGGAGCATGGTTTTCGCGGCAACGCAGATGCGGGGGAGCATGTTGCAAGCTCTGTTGATGAAAAAACAGGTATTCCCATCGTTTCGCTATACAACGGAAACGACAACGGAGAGCAAAACAACAACTTTGATGTACTGCTTGTTGACATACAAGACGTGGGGCTTCGGTTCTACACATACTATGTTACCATGTGGCGGTTGATGAACGCTTGTGCCAAATCAGACAAACACGTTATAATATTGGATCGTCCAAATCCGAACGGATTTTATGTTGACGGTCCAATCCTTGATTTGAAATATCGTTCTGGGGTTGGTTGGCTTCCTATCCCAATTGTACACGGAATGACACTCGGGGAACTGGCAAAAATGATAAATGGCGAAAAATGGCTTGACAATGGGAAAACGTGCAAGCTGGACGTAATACCGTGCGCCAACTACAAGCATTCAACACTTGTCAAGTTGGACACGCCGCCTTCCCCCAACCTCCCAAACATGAAGTCAATATATCTGTATCCGTCAACTTGCTTTTTTGAGGGTACTGTTATGAGTCTCGGACGCGGCACATCAAAACCTTTTCAAGTTTACGGACACCCGAACATGAAAAATTGCCACTACTCTTTCACTCCACAAAGCATTCCCGGGGCAAAACATCCGCCACTTTTAGGCAAACTTTGTTACGGAAAAGACCTTACAGGCAAGAGCGACAAAGCCGTCCGAAAACAAGGCATTAATATGGAATACGTAATTGACGCATACAACAATCTGAATATCGGCAATTCGTTTTTCACGAATTTCTTTGACAAGCTTGCCGGTTGCAGCCGCATACGCGAAATGATAAAGCAAGGATATTCTGCAACGAAAATAAAATCATCTTGGAAAAACGATGTGGCAAAATTCAAAAAACAACGCAAGCCATACTTGCTATACAAATAGTTCATCAACTAAAAACATAT
>CAVCON010000242.1:0-2676 GCA_963603805.1 Oscillospiraceae bacterium | reverse complement strand
TTGGTACGTTCGAAGAAATTACTGCATCCGTACCAGAAAAATCTCTCGTTTACGGCAAACGCTCCACTGGCGGTCGTAACAATGTAGGCAAAATGACGGTGCGTTACCGTGGCGGTGGTCACAAGCGCAAACTCCGTCTTGTTGACTTCAAGAGAGAGAAAGATGGTGTACCCGCAGTGGTTAAGACAATTGAATACGATCCCAACCGTTCGGCTCGTATCGCATTGCTCTTCTACGCTGATGGTGAAAAAAGATATATCGTTGCTCCCAACGGTTTGCAAGTTGGAACTACGGTGATGTCGGGAGCGCAGGCTGCTCCTGAGGTTGGCAACACCCTTCCTCTTCAGAACATCCCCGTGGGAACGGTCATTCATAATATAGAGCTTCGCCCGGGTCAGGGTGCAAAGCTTGTACGCTCGGCAGGAAACTTCGCGCAGCTCACCTCGCGTGAAGGTCGTTACTGCGTTATAAAATTGCCCTCAGGCGAGACACGCCAGATACTCAGCGCATGCAAGGCTACGATCGGCAGCGTTGGCAATTCTGACCATGCTCTCGAAAGCTCAGGTAAGGCTGGTCGCAGCCGTTGGCTGGGTCGTCGTCCTCACAACCGTGGTGTTGTAATGAACCCGGTTGATCACCCGATGGGTGGTGGTGAAGGCCGTCAGTCCGGAGGTCATCCTCGTTCAAGGAATGGTTTGTATGCTAAGGGTCTCAAGACAAGAGCACCTAAGAAGGCATCGAACAAGTATATCATTGAAAGAGCTAACGCTAAGAAAAAATAACTGTTAAGAGAGTAAATTATGAGTCGTTCATTAAAAAAAGGACCGTACATCGCAGTTACTTTGGAAAAGAAAATTCTTGCCATGAATGAAGGCGGCAAGAAAAGCGTTGTAAAGACTTGGTCCAGGGCTTCAATGATATCCCCGGATTTTGTGGGTCACACCATTGCTGTCCATAACGGTAATAAATTCATCCCTGTTTACGTTACAGAAAACATGGTGGGCCATAAGCTTGGGGAATTCGCTCCTACACGCAGATTTGGCGGTCATGCTGGCAACAACAAGAAGTAACCGCCGAAGCAGGTAAAAAAGAAAAAAATAAGAATAATAGATAATGGGAAAAAGAAAAAGATTGGCGGCACAAGCTATCAAGGAAAGCCGCAAGACCCAGTACTTTGCCAAGCTTAAAGGCGTTCCCTCCTCACCACGCAAGATGCGATATGTTGTGGACATGATCCGTGGCATGGAGGTTAACCGTGCGCTTGGTACTCTTCGCTTTTCTGCAAAAGCTGCATCGGTGCCGGTGGAAAAACTTCTGCGCTCGGCTATCAGCAACTGGGAGGCGAAAAATGACCGCAAGGCTGAAGAAGGCGAACTCTTCATTACGAAGGTGTTTGTTGACGAAGGTGTCACTCTAAAGCGCATGCGTCCTGCTCCACAGGGACGCGGCTATCGTATTCGCAAACGTTCCAATCACGTAACGCTGTTCGTCGGAACAAAAAATGACAAATAATTAAGATTATGGGACAGAAAGTAAATCCGATAAGCAACAGACTTGGTATAATCCGTGGTTGGGATTCCAACTGGTTTGGAGAGCGCAGCTATCCCGACAACATTGTTGAGGACAGCAATATCCGCAAATACATCCAAATGCGACTTGACGAACGTCAGGCTGGCAACGCGGTTTCAAAAGTTGTAATAGAGCGTACACTCAAGCTCATCACCGTAACGATATGCACTCCCCGTCCGGGACTTATAATAGGAAAGGGCGGACAGGAGGTTGACAAACTCAAAGAGGAACTGAAGAAACTTACCAACAAGGACATTCAGGTGAACATCTTTGAGGTAAAGAAGCCTGATCTCGATGCTCAGGTGGTTGGCAAGACCATTGCCCGCCAGATTGAAGGCAAGATGGCGTATCGCCGTGTCATTAAGATGGCTATCCAAAACACAATGCGTGCAGGAGCAGAGGGCATAAAGGTGCATATTGCCGGTCGTTTGAATGGGGCTGAAATGGCCCGTCAGGAAATGTACAAGGAGGGGCGTACTCCTCTTCATACTTTCCGTGCAGATATTGACTACTGCCAGACAACCGCTCTTACCAAAGTGGGACTTCTTGGCATAAAGGTGTGGATTTGCCGTGGTGAGATTTACCACAAGGTTGATCTTGCACCCAATTACGCTCAACAGAAGGAAAACGGACGTCAGGGTGGCGAACGCAGACGCGGCTTCGGCAAGAGAAGAAACAATAACCGCTAATTAGTTAAGAACAATGTTACAACCGAAAAGAACTAAATACAGAAGACCTCAAAAAGGACGTTGCAAAGGCAACGCCCAGAGAGGAAATCAGCTGGCATTTGGAAGCTTTGGCATCAAGAGCCTTGAGACAGAGTGGATAAACCAGCGCCAGATTGAGGCCGCACGTGTTGCTGTTTCACGTTATATGCAGCGCGAAGGTCAGATTTGGATTCGCATATTCCCTGACAAACCAATTACCAAGAAGCCTGCGGATGTACGTATGGGTAAGGGTAAAGGTGATCCTGTAGGTTATGTGTTCCCCATCACTCCGGGACGCATTATCTTTGAAGTAGAGGGCGTTTCGTATGAAATAGCAAAAGAGGCTTTGCGCCTTGCTGCACAGAAATTGCCGGTTACTACGAAATTTGTTGTACGACGT
>CAVCON010000241.1:0-2693 GCA_963603805.1 Oscillospiraceae bacterium | reverse complement strand
TACAGGGCGTATGCAATACGCCCCTACAAATGGCGCAAAACCAATACCGCTAAAACTACATTTGATGTAGGAAAAACTATGTCCGATGTAGAAAAAATTATGTCTGATATAATTCAAATTACATCAGACCTTTTTTCATCTCCTTCAAGTCATTGAAAAACAATTCGTTATACAAAACACCCTTTATACGGTTATCTTTCTGCAAACCAACACTTTAACAAGCAGGGCTGCGTTTGCCATTCCTCCGGCTGCAAGTCGTCCGCACAGCTACGCCATGAATAACACCGAACAAGCTCCTATTATGCGAATTCTTGCCACGAGCTGAACCTTTTTGCATTCAGACACAAAGAATAATCGCCATTTCATCGCGCACGCTTAAAATAAATTGACTATCTTTGCACTTAGCGAACTGTCTTAGTCATGCCTTTGGCTGCTGGAGTTCAGTGCTAACGTACTATGAATAAGAACAGAACACAATTCGCAAGTCCGCTATCCGCATCACATGATGCGGTGTCCCCCAAAATTGCCTTACGCCCAACGCCCAATGCTGGATAAGGACAAAATCCACTGGTTTCCGATGAGAGTAACCTACGGCAGACAGCTGAAAACAAAGGAGTTTCTCGACAGTGCAAACATTGAGAACTTCCTGCCAATGGCACAAAAGACAACAAAAAGGAACAACCGCATAAAGCACGAAACCGTACCCGCCATAAGCAACCTGATTTTTGTGCGCAGCACAATGAATTTTCTGAACACGCTGAAGAAAACCAAGGCCGAAGCCGAACCGTTGCGCTATATGACATACCGCCCGACCGTAAAGGACGCGCCTCTCGAAACAATCACCGTCCCCGACAGCCAGATGGACAATTTCATAAAAGTTGCGTCAGGCCCGGAAAACGAGTTCACGTATCTGAAACCCGAAGAACTCACCGGGAAGGAAAACGGCAGGGTCGTGATAACCTCCGGTCCGTTCAAGGGCGTGGAAGGCGTGATAAAGCGCATCCACGGCAACAAGCGCGTTGTTGTGGAAATAGAGTCGGTAGGCGGAATATGCATAAACTTCGTCCCCAAATCATGTATGCTGCTTTTGGGACAAAAGGAGGACAGACAATGATGATACACGTGGCGAACCCCATTTACGATTCGGTGTTCAAATACCTTATAGAGGACGAGCGCATAGCGAAAACCATCCTTTCAGCCTTGCTGAAAAAGGAGGTGGTGGACGTGAAAGTGCGCCGGCATGAATACAGCAACGGAAGCCGCGACAAGATTTCAATGTTCCGCATTGACTTCGGGGCGCAGGTAAGGGAGGCGGACGGCACGCTGAAGCTGATACTTATCGAACTGCAAAAGACATGGCTCGAAACGGAGACTTTGAGATTCCGCCAGTATCTCGGCGCACAGTACGCAAACCCGGAGAATATCCTGAAAGACGACAACCCCGACGGCTTCGCCATACCGATGGTTACGGTATATCTGCTGGGGCACCGCGTGGGGGACATAAAAGAACCGGTGATATACGTAAACCACCAGTCGCTCGACTACAACGGCAATGTCGTCTCCGAAGGTATGCCAGATCCATTCATTGAAAGCCTGAACCACAACAGCATCATCGTGCAGATACCCCTGCTTCACGGACAGGTGAACAACAGGCTTGAGGAGGTGCTGAGCGTGTTTGACCAGACACGCAAGGACAGTCACAACCGCCAGGTGCTCAACGTTGACGAAAGTCTGTACGCCCACGATGACGACATGATGTACATACTGCGCAGGCTGCTTGCGGCAGCCTCCGACAGCAAGCTGCGCCAGGACATGAACGTGGAGGACGAATACTTCGCCGCCATAGAAAACAGGGACACCGCGATAATGAACCGCGACAAAATCATTGCGCAAAAGGACGCACAGATAAACAAGCAAAACGCGCAGATAAGCGAAAAAGACGCACAGATAAACGAGAAGAATGCGCAGATAAACGAAAAGGATGCGCAGATAAACGAAAAGGATGCGCAGATAAACGAGAAGAACAAACAAATACGCCGAATGTTACAGGCATTGGTAAACTCTGGCACTGCAATAGAAGACCTGCCGGCAATAACGCAACTTGCCCCAAGCCTGATAAAAGAACTGCTCAGCAGCAAAGAATAAAAGCAAGGGCTTGTTTTCTCGGCAAAGAACAACATAAAAGCGACTATACGAACATGAACATCAAGAAATATCGCCTTACAGCAATGGAAGAGCCATCTGATGCGATGCTTCACGAATTGATGAAACAGGTGGCCTGTTCTGCACAGCAAAGCTCTGCCAATGCAAAAAAGGTTTTGGAAAATAAGATGCAAGAGACCATAAATCAGATCCGCAATCAGCGGAAAACCAATGCAAAGAGCGCACATCGATAATGAGCAAATTGCCTCGTCCTGTTTTGTGTGTAGTGGCAGGTCCTAACGGAGCTGGAAAAACTTCCACGACAGAAAAACTGCTTGCTAACGAATGGGTATCAGACAGTGTATATATAAACCCCGACAAAATAGCACAGGAGAAATTTGGCGATTGGAATTCACAAGACGCTGTGTTAAAAGCGGCCAAGGAAGCAACTCTGTTGCGTTATGACTGTTTGGGGAAGAATATTAGCTTCGTTTTCGAAACCGTATTTTCTTCTCATGAGAAATTGGAATTTTTGCAGAAAGCACATAAAG
>CAVCON010000240.1:2055-2703 GCA_963603805.1 Oscillospiraceae bacterium | reverse complement strand
CATACGAGCCGTTCACCTCCTGGGTGTAAATGTAATTATTGAAAGGTTTTCCTGCGTAAAGGAACGCATGATAATAAGGGGCAAACCAACGCATTTTGTCAACTCCGAGAGATGGCTGGTGTACATTCAATATCTCAAATTTGCGAAATTCATTTCCTGCGGGAAATATTAATTCCTTGCAATGTTGCCACTTCATTTCTTTGTCGCTGACAAACGTGGGAGCGGGATTTGACACAACATTGTCATATCTCTTGTTTTGAATTACTCTCACATATACCTCGCGCTCTGGGTCTCGTGATTCTATCTTGCTTATGTTAAGCGTCAGATCCATTTGCTGATGCGCCTTGTTGTAATCCACATCAGTATTTGTAGAAATTACAGTCCCGACGCCAATCTTGCTGTCAACAACCGAAAAACACATTTGTGCAACAGGATTGTCCGTATCTTCTTCATCGTATATGCTCACCCTGTAGTTCCCGGAAATCAAAGGCTTTACATATTTATTTGGAAAGTCCAACTTGTAGTGGGTATAAAGATTTGAAGTGTTCGTGCTTTGTTGGTAATCTTCAATTGTTCTGTCAAGGTTAGTCCCTGTCATGTAATCACTTTCAAACAAAGCGTCGCTCACATTCCATTCCTTGTCACAAT
>CAVCON010000240.1:0-2045 GCA_963603805.1 Oscillospiraceae bacterium | reverse complement strand
ATTTGTACAGATACCTCACATAATCATGGGTCATATCGTCAAACGAAACCGTTACGACATCATTACTGTTCAAAGAAATAACAGGTGGTTTTTGTCTGTCTCCGTTCACAACCGTTTCTATAGTGCGTATGCGTTCGGAGAAAGAAACATTACGCTGACCAAATGCCGAAGCGTAAACCAGAAACATTAACAAACACAATTTAGTGCGCATATTTTCATTGTTTTACTGGTTCTAATCCCATTTCTTTGGCTTTCTTGAGCATATATTCAAAAACCGCGTCATGTTCGTTTGGGACATCCCCGTCAAGCACAGCGTCCTTAATCAACGCCTTTAACGTGCCGACTTCCCTGCATGGCTTTAGTCCAAAGGTGTTCATTATTTCATTGCCGTCAACGGGCGGTTGGAAATTTCGTATTTTGTCGCGTTCCTCAATTTCTTTGAGGCGGCGGCGTACAAGTTTGAAATTGTCCAAAAAAGTCTGTTTGCGCTGGCGGTTACGGCTTGTTATGTCCGCCTCACATAGTTTCATCAAATCTTCTATGCCGTTGCCGGCATCAAAAAGCAGGCGGCGCACGGCACTGTCTGTAACCTCGTCATCGGCAATCGCAATAGGGCGCATATGAAGCTCCACCAATTTTTGCACATACTTCATCCTTTCGTCCAAAGGTAGCTTGAGCCGACGGAAAATACCCTTGATCATCCTTGCCCCTACGACATTGTGGTTCTTGAATGTCCAACCGTTCGCCGCATCCCAGCGTTTTGTTGATGTTTTCCCTATATCGTGAAGTAATGCAGCCCAACGCAACCACAATTCATCGCTATGCTCCGCCACATTGTCGAGAACTTCAAGCGTATGATAGAAGTTGTTTTTATGCGAAAACTTCCCGCGTGTTTCCTGCAAGTCCAAAACGGAAACCTCTGGTAATATATATTGCAGCAATCCCCCTCTTTGCAAATCAACCATACCTCTTGACGGATGCGGGGAAAGAATTATTTTGTTTAACTCCTCAATTATGCGTTCCGGGCTGACTATTTTTATTCTCTCTGCATTACGTTCCAATGCGTCAAAGGTCTCGTCGCAAATATAAAAGCCCAATTGAGACGCAAATCTGACGCACCGCATCATCCTAAGCGGGTCGTCTGAAAAAGTTATATCCGGGTCAAGCGGTGTTCTGATAATCTTGTCGTGCAAATCGTCTATTCCTCCAAAAGGGTCTGTCAGTTCCCCAAAGCGGTTGGCGTTAAGACACAGGGTAAGCACATTTATAGTGAAATCCCTTCTGCATTGGTCATCTTCGAGCGTACCCACCTCAACGTAAGGCTTGCGCGAATCGCTGCTATAGCTTTCGCTGCGTGCGCCCACAAATTCTATTTCGTGTTTGCGCCATTTCACCTGTGCGGTGCCGAATGTCCGAAAAACAGAAAGGTGCGCTCCGCGTCCAAACCGCCTGCAGCAGGCTTCTGCCACTTCTATTCCGTTGCCCACCACTACAATATCTATATCGCAAGAAGGACGATCTAAAAACAAATCCCTGACGTAGCCGCCGATTACATAACACTCCACGCCCATTTCGTCCGCCACTTCCGAAATTTTGCGAAACAAAGGCTTATCTATAGCTTTTACCAATTCTTCCTGCGTCAGCTCCAACATTTACTCCTAAGATTTTAACGCGCAAAAGTAATAAAATTCGAATGAAAAAAGTAATTTTACCGCCGACAACCAACAAGAACAAAAATACCGATGAATAAAAACAATGTTTTACAACGATGCTTGCGTGTAATTTGTGCCGCAGCGATGACGTTATCAACAATCTTCTGCATATATTCATGCACCCAAGACAATCAGGAAGCAGGAGGATATGAATGCCTTGCCAAATCCCGCGCATATCTTGCCGACAACAACCATAAAGAAGCCCGAAATTTAATTGATTCGTTGCGGAACGGTTTTCCCATGGCCTTTAATGCACGCGAAGAAGGTATATTGTTGCTTGACAGCATAGAAATATCCCAAGCCAAGTACGACTTGGAAAATGCGACAAAAAAG
>CAVCON010000239.1:0-2734 GCA_963603805.1 Oscillospiraceae bacterium | reverse complement strand
GAAAAAATTATGTCTGATATAATTCAAACTACATCAGACCTTTTTTCGCCAATTTCAAACTCCTGTAAAACAATTCGTTACAAAGAGTGTTTGTTGTTTGAACATTTCTTTGATATTCAAAGTGTTACGTATTTGGGGCGATATTTGCCGTCTTCGGAAACAAGCCGGACGTATATATCACCAAAAGCACAAAACACTTCGGGCGGAGGAATTATTCCTGCAAATTACTTATTTTTGCACTTTGGATATAATTTAAGCATACCATGACACCAAATTCAAAAAATCTGGCATTGGCGGCAGTGTGCGTGCTGTTTGCGGGCGGCGCATACCAGCATTGCGGAGCGCAAGGCAACACGCTGTATGCCCACTCGAAAGTTTACGCCAAGCAAAACGCCCAAACCCCGGAACAGACCAAAGCCTATGTGGCGCAAACCTATTCGCAGCGCGACAAGCTCGCACCGCTCGCGCCCGGCAACGTGAAACTTACAGGCTATTTTGAGAACGACATCCAGAAAAGCCTCAAGCACTGGAACAAGGGCGTGCTGCCCTACGCCAAGATAGCCGACTTTTTCCGCAACGGACGCGCACAGTTCGCCCTTGGCGAAATGTGGGGCAAGGCTGTGCTGAGTGGCGCGATGCTATACCGCTACACCCACGACGGGGAACTGAAATCCATCCTGCAAGCCACCGTAAAGGACATTCTGACAACCATACGCGAAAACGGCTCAATATCGTGCGTGCCGGTTAGTGAGCAGCCCGACGGAAAGGGCGGCGACCTGTGGGAGCGCAAATACGTGCTGCTTGCGCTGACGGCATACTACACATACGTGGAAGCCACGCCCGAAGTGCTGAAAGCCATGATTGGCGAGGCGAACAGCCTTGTTGACCAGATAGGCGACGCACCAAAGCACGACATCCTCGAACAGGGCTGGAGCTGGAACGGAATAGAGTCGTCATCGATACTCGAACCGATAATGCGCCTCTACGAAATAACAGGCGACAAGCGGTATCTCGATTTTTCAGAATACATAATAAGGAAAGGCGGATGCCGCAATGCCAACATCTTCACCCAGGCACTCGAAAACGTGCCGCCCCACGAAATGGCGAGCGGCTACCCCAAAGCCTACGAGATGAACTCCGTGTTTAACGGACTTGTGGAGTACTACCGCATAACTGGTGAGGAAAAATGGAAAAAGTGCTTCGAGAACTACTTCCGCAACATCAAGAAAAACGAAATAACCATCGTGGGAAACGGAGGGGCTGACGAGCCGTATTATCCGAAATGGGCCGGCGAGGCATGGGACAACACGCAGAAAGAACAGGCAAACCCCAAAATCCAGCGAATGATGGAAACGTGCACCGGCGTTTCGTGGATGAAGTTCTGCACCTACATTCTGCGCACAACGGCAGACGCTTCAGCGGCGGACTATATAGAGAAATACATTTACAACGGCCTTATCGGCGCAATGAAACCCGGCGGCGACGGTTTCAGCTATGTGAACCTTTTCAACGGCGACAAAGTAACCAACCACGGCTGGGGCTGGAACTTCGACGGACTTCCCGTAACCTGCTGCAACCTCAACGGTCCCACCGGGCTTGCCTACATCCCCTACATGGCTGTGATGCAAAGCGCGGAAGGACCTGTGGTGAACCTCTTCAACCCGCTTACGGCAAAAGCCCTCACGGCAAAGAAGAAAGACGTGGAGTTGCGCCTCAACACCGAGTTCCCGCGCAGTAACAATGCGGAAATCGAGCTGACAAACCTCAAGCCCGAAAAGTTCTCCGTAAAGCTGCGCATACCTTCGTGGAGCAAAAACACCAAGGTGAGCGTAAACGGCAAAGCCGTTCCCAATGCAACGGCAGGGCAATACCTCGCCATAGAGCGCAAATGGAAGAAGGGCGACAAAATAGCCATAACGTTCGATATGCAGTGCCATGTGATTGACGCGCCGGTGGGCAGCAACCCCGAATCGGCAAACTTCCAGGCTGTGGAATACGGTCCTATTGTTCTGGCAAGGGACGAAAACATCGACGCGAACTACAACGCGCCTGTGAAATTCATTACCAACGCCAACGGCACGATGAGCATCACGCCGGTAAAGCCCACCCTCGCCGGCACACGCATGGAATTTGAAGTGCCGACAACAAACGGGAAAATAAGAATGACTGACTATTCGTCCGTGAACTGCTGGCAGGGAAAGAAAATCTGCACTTGGATACCGCGCATGAAATAGGCGGGCAACAACACGGAAATACATAAAAACCGGGACGCACTTGCAATCAAGTGCGTCCCGGTTTCGTTTAACGGCATCAGGCTGATGCAGTATGCTATTGCTTGTCCTCTGTGTTTTCGGGCAGCATTATCACCTCAACCCTGTTGTTTTGTTTCAGAACCTGCTTGTTCAGGAAATTCTGTATGTCGGCGGAAGTTATGGATTTGACAGCCTCCTCGTAACCTGCGTTCCTGTCTATGCCATACATCACCTTGTTCATAATCAGCTGCGCCCAAAAGCCGTTGTTCCGCTGCACGTCGGCGTATTGTTTGAGGGCGAACTTCACAACATCGTCCAAATCCTGCTTGTCCACGCCCTTTTTTGCAATCTGTTCGATGCCCTGGTTTATCAGAAGCATTGCCGAGTCGGCTTTCAAGGGCTTGGTGGGGCAAATCACCTCAAGAATATAATTTGGACAGGGAGCAAAGTTCATTCCTCCGTCGGCTTGCACAACATACGAT
>CAVCON010000238.1:1211-2741 GCA_963603805.1 Oscillospiraceae bacterium | reverse complement strand
TCCGTCGTTACATAGCGCACAGAATCCGTACCAGAAGCCTTTATTCCGCCTTGCAGTAAATTTACGGTACGTTTCAACTCGCCCACATCTCTACGCAAATCAAAAAGGATTTTATACAGTATCTCTCTCTCCGTCTCAAAAGAATGCCCTTCGCCCGTTGGTTTTATGGAAACGAGTTGTCCCTTCACTGTTTCATCAGGAAGATATTTTTCCAATATGTCTGCACTGATTTCACGAGCGTCCGAGGTTACAGACATATTTTCGGTAATGTTCTTCAACTGGCGTATATTTCCAGGGAAAGAATAGCCCTGCAATATTCTCTGAGCTTCATCAGTAAGACGTATTGCCGGCATATTATACTTTTCACTCATTTCCAAAGCAAACTTGCGGAACAGCAAATTTATGTCATTCCCGCGTTCACGAAGGGGCGGAATGTTTATGGGTATAGTGTTAAGCCTGTAATAGAGGTCCTGCCTGAACCTTCCGCTCTCTATCGCCCTTGGGATATTCACGTTGGTTGCCGCAACAATCCTGACATCGGTTTTTCTTACATCGCTTGAGCCTACACGTATATATTCGCCGGTTTCGAGCACACGCAACAAGCGCGCTTGCGTTGAAAGGGGAAGTTCCCCTACTTCATCGAGAAACAGCGTACCTCCATTTGCCACGCCGAAATATCCTTCGCGCTCGTTTACCGCTCCTGTAAACGCGCCTTTTTCATGTCCGAAAAGTTCGCTGTCTATCGTTCCCTCGGGGATAGAGCCGCAATTCACCGCAAAATATTTTTTTGACTTTCGCGAGCTGTTATCATGTATTATTTTCGGAACGACTTCCTTTCCAACGCCATTCTCTCCCGTTATCAATACAGAAAGATCCGTCATAGCCACTTGCAAGGCAATATCCAAAGCACGGTTAAGTCCCTCGTAATTGCCCACAATGCCATAGCGAAGCTTTATTTTTTGAATCCTGTCTAAATTCATAAGTTCCAGTTTCTGCCCCCAAAGTTACAAAAAATACCCCAACCCGAGAATTGGAAAACGGTTAATGGACTTTTTGAAAAATACAGGCAACCCACAATTGCCGAAACAATAACACATACCCGCAACCGTTATCCATTATATAATCAAAACGTAAAAATGGCATACACTTCATACAACTTTTGGCGAAATCCTTTACAAACCGTAAAGGTAATCACATTAATGCTATTTTCAACGGCATTAATTTCGTGTAATGACGACGGACAATTCACAAAATCGCCCACCGCAATCCTTACATTGCCATTCGACACTTTAAGGACAGACACAGCCATAAGCGGAACCACCACAAGCAAGTATTCTTTCGTTATACGAAACCGCAACAGCAAAGGTATAAAAATAACGAAGGCTTATTTGGACAGCGAAAACGCTTCGGGATTTCAAGTGGCAGTTGATGGGATAAACATAAACGATTCATACAACCACATTATTGAAGTCCGGGGGCGTGACAGCATCACTGTTTACGTAAAATTCAAGGCAAAAGAAAACACGGACG
>CAVCON010000238.1:0-1201 GCA_963603805.1 Oscillospiraceae bacterium | reverse complement strand
GGCCGTTTCTGACAATCTTTCTTTTTTGCTTGAAAGCGGAACTGTTCAAAAGGTAACTTTGTTAGGGTATTCCCAAGGAGTAAACACCTTGAACAATATTACGTTTAACAACGACACAGTTCTTAAAAGCAACAAACCTTTCCACGTCTTGGGAAATCTGAAAATAGCACAAGGCAAAACGCTGACCATTGCCCCAGGTGCGGTTTTGTTGTTCTCCCCAACCTCCGAAATCATTGTTGAAGGATGCCTGAAAGCTTTGGGCACTGTCGATTCTGCGATTGTTTTCAGAGGCGACAGGCTTGACCACATGTTCGTCAATCAGCCTTACGACAGAATTGCTGGACAGTGGGGAGGCATTACTTTCACTTCAACAAGTTATGGCAACATACTAAACCATTGCGATATTCATAGTGGCAATTACGGCATCAAGTGCGACTCTTCCCAAACCGACCCGCAAAAATTAAAAGTGGAGAACTCCATCATACACAATATGAAAGGCGACTGCATGACGCTTGTCAATTCAAATGTCTTTGTGGGGAATTGCCAGATAACAAACGCCCTTGGAAATTGCGTAACCATACGTGGCGGGGACAACCAGTTTGTACACTGCACCATTGGCAATTTCTATCCTTTTGAGGGAAATCGCGGAAAAGCCGTTTTCCTTTACAATTCACTGAACGGACGTAGGCTGCCGTTGCAAAAAGCCTTGTTTGAAAACTGCATCATTTCTGGTTGGAGCGACGACGAACTGTTTGCCTCTTTCCTTGACGACAACACAGCCAAAGAATACCTGTTCAGTTCGTGCCTACTTACAACCCCGGAAGTTGAGGATGAGACAAATTACCCAAACTGCATATTTGAAAACACAAAAGACACGTTGTGGGGAAGCAAAAACTTCCGAAACTTTGACTTTGACAACCTTGTTTTTGATTTCAGGCTTGACACGTTGTCAAAAGCGCGCAACAATGCAGACGTTTCCATTACACAAAAATACTATCCGCTTGACCGCAATGGCAGGACAAGGTTGGAAAACGACGGAAAGTCGGACATTGGCTGTTATGAATTTGAAGAATGATAAAAAATTACGCGAAAGTTCTATTACAAGAGAGAGCTTTCGCAAGCACTAAATAAACACCCAAAAACTACGAAGCTGTTTTGAAATGGCTCGGTTGTAATTTAGTATGCCAATCAGTTGGTCAGC
>CAVCON010000237.1:0-2754 GCA_963603805.1 Oscillospiraceae bacterium | reverse complement strand
ATTTTGCGCAAATTGCAGATGTGCTTGTTTGGGCATCACCACGTGGGTTGCATGAGCTTATTTTTCCGTCATTTTGAAGAAACCTAGAATTTGCCTCATAAGCTTGTTGCGTGCATCTGTAGAACGGATTGTTTCAAATGGGAAGCCGAGCGTTACGGTACGGTATTTCCCTTGCCATGCAACAGCCGCGCTTAAATTGTTTTCCGTATATCGCATAATTGTATTTGCGTCTTTGTCTGCGGGTTCGATGCCGTCCGGGGATTCCACGATATAGCAACTGTCGTTTAGTGTGCTGTTAAAATCATATTCCCCATTGAAAACGCCGGCAGGAGAGGCCACGCCGCTTACTCTTCCAGTGCGGGCCGCACGTTTGTTGCGCCATTTGTAATGAAGAATGTTTTGGGCAAACTCGCGGTCTTCTGCTTTAGACTCCACAATCGAGTTGCACCATAAATCACTTGCCAAATACGAGCCTGACACAAAGATGTTGCCTCCGTTTGCTGTGTAATCCTTTATAGCGTTTTGGAGCTTGGCGGGGAAGGTTTTGAACGAAATGGGATAGTATCCGCCGTTTCCCATTTTTGTCTGGCATTGTTTGCCAAGGATTAAGTCAACAGATTTGTACGATTTCATGTCAACGATGCAGTCTTCCACTGCATCGCTTCCGCATGAAACGAATGAAATGCCGGCTTTCAATGCGGCTTTCCCATGTATTGAAGGATAGTTGAAAGTATTTCCTGCAATCACTTTTGTTTCGTAATCACCATAGCTGTCGCCAAATCCGCCGGAGTCGTCATCGTGCCACGGTTCCCCACGCCGGAATTCTTTCATGCTTCCAATGTAGCTGAAGTCTTGTATGTATGGCACACCGTGATCCTCGTCATCGAGAAATCCCGCGAGAGCAGTGTCGGCCGGGGCTGGGGCGACAAAATCGGCAGGTGCACTGACGCGTGTAAATCCGTTCACGATAAGCATCACGTTGTCGCTCTTAAAGTCATTGGTGATTTCTGTGGTTTGCTTTTTGTTCCGCTTGCTGTCTTTTTTAGCCGTTTCGTCTTTTGTCAGTGATGCGGATGTTCTTGCCGCAGAAAGGATTTCAGAAGGAAAACTTTCGCCTCCACGGTTTACTGCGGTGATTTTGAAATTGCATACGGTGTCGGCTGGTATCGTCGTGCGCCAAGTTGTTCCTTTTACTTTTGTGCCATTGTCAAAACCTCCGTTGCCTTTTTGCATATAAACAATGTAGCTGTCGGGGAGTGCTGTAGGCTCAAGAGTGTCTTCCGTAGCCCGCCAAGAAAGCTCTATCTCGTTTGAGCCTGGTGATGTGAAATTAATGGCAAAGTGCGTAACGGGCAGCGGTTGCACAACATATTCCGTTCCGTATTGGGACGAAACAAATTGCAGCATACCCTTGTAAACGGCACGGCTTACGGTGAAACGGAAACGCGGGTCAAGTCCATAGCGCATATCTGCGAAATTCTGGTGGGACAGCAATTCAAGTAACATTGCCGGCACACGCGGTGTCCAAGCCTCGTAATACGGTTTGTTCCATTTGCCGCGCCTTGTCCAGTCGGGGTTGTAAAGCCGTCTCACATCGTTGACTATGTTGCCCTGTATGAGTTCGCAAAGGTCGTGTGAAAGAAATCTTGACGAACCGTTATAGAATTTGCCGTCGTATTCCTTTGTGGAGTATATTCCGAGTGTGCCTACTATGCGGTTGTCTTTGTATGTTCCGGCGTCGGAATGGAAAGCCATGGAAAGGTCTATGGAGATATTCAGCCCCTTGCCATCCGGGTAAACCGAAGAGCCTCCCGCCATATAGTTCACCCAAATGCCACGGTTTACATAATCGTCGCGATAGTCGTCTTTGCCGTTTGTAGGCGAATAAACAGAGTCTGGCACACCCGCCCATTGCATATAGTAGCGTGCGCCTTCCGTGAAACGCGGATAGTTGCTTGTTACATAAGGGTAGTCTTTGTGTGCTTCGTCATCCTGCGAATTATGGCGCGCAATGTTGCCCATTCCGCCGCCGAAGCGTACAGCATCCGCAGTAACGACTTTGCCTTTTTTGCCCGAAGCATTGCTAAGCACTACCATGTTGTCGTCATTGCATCCGGCGGAGAAATTGAATGTGCCAAGGTAAATCCATGTGCCTCCGCCCATAGTTTGGTTTACTTTGAATTGCGTGGCAATGCCTCTGTGGAAAACGGTATAAGAGGCGTCCTCCGTGCTGTTTTCAACGGTTTGGTATGAAACATAAACTGCGTACTCTCCTGCTTTTTTTATTTGTGGTTTCCATGTAATGTAGCTGGAGTCTTTTTTGCCTACGGTTAATGCTTCGCGATAAGTTCCTTCTGTAAAAGGATTTTCAAAGTCTTTGTAAAGTTCGCGTAAATGTGCGAAACCTTTTCCCTTTCCAGTGTTCCAAGGCTCTTTGCCGACATTTTCCGTATATGATGAACCGTTGTCAATCCCTTTGTCGTTGTCAACAATGATTTCTTCTGTTTGCGTGTCGCGTTCACGCGGTATAAGAACGTTTGCACCGGCATTCTCGAGCATTGGAACGAGAAATGGCATCACGTAGCTGCGGGTGTATAGATCTTCCACCGTTTGGAACATTCTTGCACGCTGCCACTCCCAACGCGTAAGTTTGGATTCATAATACCTGCCATGGCTCGGCCAAACAACGATATGTCTTCCTGCAAGACCCTTGTCCGGATTTACAGGGGAAGATTGGTTTCTGACAAGCTGGCT
>CAVCON010000236.1:1342-2773 GCA_963603805.1 Oscillospiraceae bacterium | reverse complement strand
CCTTTATTCCGTCTATTTTCCCTCTTTGCGTATATTGCCATGCAGTGTATGTCTGACCGTCATCAAGCGTTGGTTCGTCTTCCCTGTATCGCGCAATCATCATCCGGTATCCTTTGAAATACCCGCAAAGATACTTGTTGTAAAAGTTCTGGAAAGTATATATGACAGGCTTGCAACCGTAGTGTTTTTCCACTTTGGATATAAAGTTTTGCAGACCGTTTATAAAGTCCTCTTGCGATTTAGATCCACGTTTTTCTACATCTATAATGGGTGCGAGGTCCTGTTCCTCCTTGCGTATTTGCGAGGTGATGTTGCCGAACTGAAGATCTGCGTTTGCATCAGGGCGGTAATAGTGGTAGCTGCCCACTTTTAGCCCTGCCTTTTTTGCCCCCTCTATATTTGTACGATAATAATCGTCTGTAAGGGTTTCGCCCTCGGACGCTTTGATGTAAACATAGCTGATTAGCTTTGTCTGTGCTACGGTATTCCAGTCTATCTCCCCTTGATAGTGGGAAACGTCAATACCTTCGTTGGTCAGGCCAGACCATGTGGCGCCACTATGCAGCTTCGCTTCATGTGGAGTTGTAATTGTTTGGGCTTGGACGGCTTTGGAGGGTAATTCGTCTGGCAAAACAAGTGAAGTTGTTTCTGAATTTTTGTGTGGCTTGCGGTCATTTCCCCCGAAAACTAACGTTGCGTGAGATAATAATAATGCTAATATGCCGGTGTATATTTTATATGAAAACATCTTTTACAAAAATCAGTGTTTATGCGTATGCTGGTCATACACATTTGCAAAAGTATTGAAATTATCCGAGATTTGGCTTGGGGACACTGTTATTGTTTATAAAACTGTTTTAGCTCCAAATTGTATGACTATGAAATTTCCTCCCAGCTTATATCCGGGCTTTGCTGCTGTTTGAGTTGTTTCCAAATAATGTCGTTATACGAATGATTGTGCTGTGGGTCGGCCCCAATCACTTCGTGAGCCACGCGGCGTGCTTCTTCCAGGAGTTGTCCGTCGGTTACGAGGTTCGCTATTTTCAGGTTGAAGGGAATTCCGCTTTGCATTGTGCCTTGCAGATCTCCAGGGCCTCGAATTTGCAAATCCTCTTCTGCTATTTTGAAACCGTCGTTTGTCGCAGTCATTATATCTATGCGCTTTCTGGTTGCTCCAGACAACTTGTCTGGAGTTACAAGAAAGCAATAGGCTTGGTCGGCGTTTCTTCCAACTCTGCCCCTTAATTGGTGAAGTTGCGAGAGACCAAATCTTTGTGCGCCTTCAATGACCATTACAGTTGCATTGGGGACGTTTACTCCAACTTCAATAACTGTAGTTGCGACAAGAATATCCACTTTCCCTTCGGCAAATTTGGACATAATGATATTTTTGTCATTAGCTCCCATTCTTCCATGCACGTAAGCCACTTC
>CAVCON010000236.1:0-1332 GCA_963603805.1 Oscillospiraceae bacterium | reverse complement strand
AAGGGAATACCTAATATACTTGATGTCCTTTGCGGATTTCATCTTCGAGCAGGGCATAAAGCTTGGCACGCTCATGATGTTCAACCCTTCGGGTCAATACAGGCTTTCTTCCAGGAGGCAGTTCGTCAAGGACGGAAACGTTAAGGTCTCCATACACCGTCATTGCCAAAGTGCGCGGAATTGGCGTGGCTGTCATTATGAGAATGTGGGGTGGGGTGAGATTCTTTTTCCACAACTTCGCACGTTGTGCCACTCCGAACCGATGCTGTTCGTCAATAACGGCAAGTCCTAAGTTGGAAAAAAGCACATTGTCCTCGATAACGGCGTGTGTGCCTATGAGTATTTCTATTTGTCCCGAAGCAAGGGATGCTAGAGTCTGTTTTCTTAATTTCCCTTTTATGGACGAGGTTAACAAGCCTATATTTACAGGCATTCCTGCAAGAAGCTGCATGATTGTTTCGTAGTGTTGCTCGGCGAGAATTTCGGTGGGAGCCATTAGGCATACTTGTTTGCCGTTGTCTAAAGCCATAAGCATGGTCATAAGTGCCACAATGGTTTTTCCGCTGCCCACATCGCCTTGAAGCAGACGGTTCATTTGTTTTCCACTGCCCACGTCTGCGCGTATTTCATGAAGAACCCGCTTTTGGGCATTGGTGAGATTGAACGGAAGATGGTATTTGTAAAATCCATTGAAATAATCGCCTATTTTTACGAAACGTTGTCCTTCAGAGCGCAGTTGCCGTTCGTTGGCATAATTCAAAAGCCCAAGCTGGATGTAAAAAAGTTCTTCAAACTTTAACCGTTTGCGCGCTTTTTCCAGTTGGTCGAAACTCGAAGGCATATGTATCGCCAATATAGCCTGCGAACGCGAACATAGCATTTCACGTTTCAAAATATAGGGAGGCAGGTTTTCTGGAATGCTGTTCCCAAGTTCGCTTAACGCTGCTTTTATCAGCCTTTCTATCGTTTTGGAATTTACGTTGCTCCGTTTAAGTCTTTCCGTTGTGTGGTAATATGGGGCAAATACCCCTTGGGAGGACGCAGTTTTCGCTTCCTCTAATTCCGGGTGGGCTATAGACCAACGTCCGCCGTATATTTGAGGTGTCCCAAAAGCGATGTATTCCGTGTTAGGCTTGTAATGTTTCTGAATGTAAGCCAAACTGCTGAACCAAACCAATTCCATAACGCCCGCCCCATCGCTGAAAATGGCTTTAAGGCGTTTCTTGCGTCCTTCCCCTTCTTTTTCAAAATAAAGAATCTTCCCTTTTATTTGAACGTATTGCATCCCCCCGCGAAGTTCCCTAATCGCATAAATCTTACTGCGGTCTATAT
>CAVCON010000235.1:0-2786 GCA_963603805.1 Oscillospiraceae bacterium | reverse complement strand
GTAGGGCGTTGCGCCGTACAAGCCCGTTATAAGGGTTGGCGATGCGAACATTGGTGTGTAACCAACAACTAACTTTAGTTATAACCAGGCTACTGCCTTTAACGACAGATTTTATGAAAAGATTTCTTGTAAACCTGACCATTTGCGCGGCACTTGCTGCGGTAGTTTCGTGCGAGTATGACTCTCCCGAAATCAGATTCCAGCAGACCACCACCATCACAAACGACTACAGTGAGGTTGTTGCCGCCCTCCGCGACCAGACTTTGACAATTTCCCAAAAACTGGACCTTGTAGAGGATGCCATGAAGAAACAGACGCTTACCCTTTCAGAGAAAATATCCCTGTTGGAGGAGGCTCTCGAGAACCAGACCCTTACTCTTTCCGAGAAATTGGGACTGATGATAACAGCCTATGACAACGGAGTTCTCAAGTATGAGGAAATGACCAACAAGCTTATCGACAACATAAAGGCAGCCAACGCCACAACGGCGGAGAAGCTCGATGCCGTGAAAAGTGCCGTTGAGGCGCAGTCAACAGCCCTCAGCTCCAAAATGGAATTGATAGAGAAAGCCCTTGCCCTCATTGCCGAAACGGCGGAGAAAGGCTTCGACAAGAACGCAGCGGCTACGGAACTGGTGAAGGCTGCGGTAGAGTCTCTTAAAGGCTCATTGGAGGAAAAACTCGCGGCGATAAACAGCGTGATAGTCTCGCAGACTGCGACACTTTCCGAAAAGCTTGCCTTGATAAAGGGAGCGGTTGATGCCGGGCTTGTGGGCGATGACAGCACGCTTGCCCTCGTGAAGTCGGCGATTGACGCATTGAACTCCACGGCAGGAACTGCCAACGAAAAACTTGATGCCATAAGCGAGGCGATAAGTTCTTCGTCTTCCAGTCTGGCTTTGAAACTTGAAGCCATCAAGCAGGCAATCGAACAGGGCGTGGTGGACATCAACGCCAAGCAGGAACTGATTTTGAAAGCCCTCAACAGCATCTCGTCCTACTCGTTCACAAAAGACGAACTTGTGGAAGTGGGAGACGATTATCTGTTGGTGGATGACGCTTTCTGGAATGCCAATCACCAGAACTATGAGATGGTGAGAATGCTAAAGGATTTGGTTCCCCTCTCTTTGCGGACGAAGTACAAATTCTGGTTTAAACAGTCCTCGGGTAAGTATCCTCTCTCCGGCTATGAGCCTTCAAGTTTCTGCGGTCCTCTTTATGAGGAGGGGGGAATACTGCGTGCCGTCCGAAATTCGAGTGAGATAATTCTTGCGGCGGATTTCCAAACCGGGAGCAACAATCCCAGAACAGTCAGCAAGGGAGGGCATTCCTGCTATTACCTGAAAAAGGTGCACAGAAGCTGTTACTATGTTTTCAATGTAGGAATAGGCGGCTGGGCTGCCGGCAAGAAACTCAAAGTGGAGTCCATGGGCGAGAAAGACAAATTCACGCAAAAGACGGACTATATTGAGTATGAACGTTGGTCTGAGGCGGTGAAAGCCACAAGCGGGATTTGGGGCTTCCCAGATTTGGAACTTATTAAGACAGGCGTCGACGATCATTCCCAAAGTATTATAATAGTCGAAGACAATTAACCCATTTGTTCGCCATGAAAAGGTTTTTGACTGTAATATCATTTGCGCTATGTTCCGCGCTGTTCACTGGCATCGCGGCACAGGAGCGCGAGTGCAAACCGCACTGTCCCCCAGTATGGAGCTTCTATGTGGAGGAGGGCGCGACTATGGTTCATGGAGTTGGAATGTCGAGCAAGGACGCCGCGCCGGGAATGAATGTGTTCGCAGAGATAGGCGCAGGGGCTTCGTTCAGCATCCGCCCTTGGCTTCGTCTGGGAGTGAACTATGACTTCTCAAAATACGCCCGCGAGCAGCGGTTCTACGAGTTTCAGTCTTTGGAGACTCCAAGCGGCGATGGGGAACTGTCCGAACAGTATGGCGGTCTGGCATATTCAAAGATGTGGACGCGCTACCACGCCGTTGATTTGACAATGGAATACAACGTGCTGAAACTTTGGAACAACTGCCCCTGCAAACGCTTCGGGCTTTATGCAGGAACCGGCTTCGGATGGCTTTTCGCCAAAGGCAACACCTACGACATTTTGGTGGGACACGAACGTTGGAGCGAGGAATACAAGGAAACGATAAACACTTGGATGAACGCCGTGAACACGCGCCATAAGTTTAACTCCGCCTATATTCCGGTGCAGCTGTCGGCAGAATACGGCATCAGCCCTGTCGTGGCAGTGGGCGTTAGGGGAAGCTACAAAATTCTTCTCGGCAACCACGGCGACTATGCCCCCAAGGGCATCGGCACGCTTTCAGCGGTTTTGAAGATAAATATAGCCGCTCCATAACAAAGCGTTTTCAGGCAGGGAGGTTGCACCCGTTTCGAACAGAAAGCCGCTGTTTATGCAAGTTTCCCTGTGGCAAAATAAGGTCAAGGTATGCCGGAAGTTTTTCGGCATACCTTAATTTATACCTGTATGATTTGGAGGGATTGGCGTTTGTCTGTTTCCGCATGAGTTCGGGATATGGGAATTTATAGGTCAGGACAGGATTTTGCGGTTTGCAAACGCGCACCTCAATATCCGATTAATCAATAAATTGCACCGCTTGTAGGGGCGTATGGCATACGCCCTGAATTGCGCGGATTTGCAATGTTGTGGTGTTGGTTTGTGGTGCGGTTCATGCGGTGGCGTACAGGGCGTATGCAATACGCCCCTACATATATACCGTTGCAATCAACAACCAACATACATCGTTCATATA
>CAVCON010000234.1:0-2789 GCA_963603805.1 Oscillospiraceae bacterium | reverse complement strand
GTCAGGTACTCCTAAGAGCACCTGTTTCAAGGTGGATTATTCCCAAAACGACTACTTTAAGGAGAAAATTGCAGACGGCCATACGCTGGAATGCCTCTTCAAGGTTGACTACGACGGCACTATCGCTGACTCCGAAGCCAAGTTCTTTGCTGCTCACGAAGGCGGCGGCACAGGCTTCCTTATCTGCCAAAAGAACCATGGCAAAAACAAAGGGAACGAAATCACATTCCTTCCCAACGTAACAAAAAATGGCAGCAGCAACTGGATATGGGCAACCAGCGGTATTGTTCCCCAACCAGGAAGATACTACCACATTGTCGGCGTTTGGAACAAGGAAGAGGGCAAAGCCTATATCTATGTTGACGGACAGCTGATGAATGTTGTAGCTGCGGAAGGAGAGCTGAAGTTCCCGTCCTCTGAAGCAGCACAGTGGTTTGGCGTTGGTTGCGATGCAAACACCAGCAACGGAGCGCAGTGCGCAGACAGCCATATTGTTTTGGCACGTGTTTACGACAAGGCTTTGTCGCAAAGCGAAGTTGACGGACTTTGGGACGAAGTTGCAGAGAAAGCAAAAGTTCCTGTAGCCGATCTTCTTGACGTACAATTCACAAAAGACGGTCAGGCAATCGACATTTCCCCGATGGGAAACGAGGTTCAAGTTGTTTCGCCCACAAACAAAATCGAAACTTACTACAACCAATACTACGGCACGTATGCTGCCAAGATAAATAATGCATGGTCTGGCAGCACAAACGATACAAAGACATATTGCAAAGTAGATTTTGAGAACAACCAGAAGTTCCGCGACGCTCTTGCAGACGGACACACTATAGAAACTATTTGGAAAGCCACAATACCAAATCCTCTTCCTAACGCAGAAGCGAAATGGTTCTCTGCAATGCAGGCAGGAGGCACAGGCTTCCTCATTTGCAAGCAAGACCGAGGCATGAATGGCGGCAACGAATTAACGTTCCTTCCAAATGTCTCCACAAACGGCAGAAGCAATTGGATTTGGGCAACCAGCGGCGTTGTGCCTGAGTCTGAAAAATATTACGATATCGTAGGTGTTTGGAATAAGGAAGAAGGCAAAGCCTACATTTACGTAAACGGCGAACTTAAAAACACTGTTGATGCCAAAGGCGACCTTAACTTCGCCAGCGCAGGATCAAACTGGTGGGGAATTGGCTGCGATGCGAACCCCAACGGCGGAGAACAAGGCGGTAATTGGGAAATTGTAAACGCAAGGGTTTACGACAATCCGTTAACAGAGCATGAAGTTGCCAATCTTTGGAACAACGTGGCTTCTGCAACAAAGTTGGCAGACGATTCTGTTGCTTCACATCAAGTAAATCCTGAGGACACAGCAACCGTCCCCGCACCTAAGGCAGACCTTATGGATATAGAATTTGGTCCTGACGGAGAGGTAAAAGACGTGGCTGTTCCCGAACACAATCCTACGTGGATGATAAACGGACAAGCTTGGAATGGTGAAGCCGGAGAAAACGCTCCTGTTACATACTTCAACAGCGACTATAACAGATACGTGGCTCGTTTCGACAACTCATACGGCGACAAGCCTAATGAGTATATCCTTGGATATGATTACGAGAACGACAAAGCTTTCAAAGACTCCATTGCCGACGGACACACACTCGAAATTCTTGTTATGCAAGACAACGGCGACAATGTGGTCAACAAGGAAATCAAGCCTTTCAGCTCTCATCAGGGAGGCGGAACT
This sequence comes from Oscillospiraceae bacterium, assembly GCA_963603805.1. Taxonomy (GTDB): domain Bacteria; phylum Bacteroidota; class Bacteroidia; order Bacteroidales; family Bacteroidaceae; genus UBA6398. Next base: position 1,051 of record CAVCON010000234.1, on the reverse strand, counting down.
GGTATTATGATTGAAACCAAGGGTGATTGGACGTTCCTTCCCCATACAGGCGGTTACCGTTGGGCAACAAGCGGCATACAGCCCAAGCAGAAACAGTATTATCATGTGGTTGGCGTTTACAACAAGGAAGAGCAAAAGGCATACGTGTATGTTGACGGCGTTCTGCGTGGCACTGCCGACGCTCCCGGAAACTTCCAGTTTGCTACCAGCGGATGCATGAGAATGGTGTTAGGCGGAGACCCGGATCCTAACGATTACAAGGCTAACAACGGATGGAAAGGCGACATTGTGTTGGCGAAAGCTTACAGTGCTCCCCTCACTACTGCACAGGTGAAAGCCCTTTACAGGGAGATCGAGAATACAAAGGCAGACGCTCCCGAGCTTGTAACAGGCTGCGACTACTACGACAACATCACGTGCAAGGAAGGTGGCAATGCCATTCTGACTATCACAGGCAAAGGCTTTAAGGACGGCGATGTGATACGTTTCTTCCATAATGGCGAAACCGCTACGGGACAATATAATGTAACTGTTACCGAAGACGGCGCAAAGGTTTCAATACCTACACAGGACCTCGTTAGCGGAAAACGCTATCACATATACTTGCAGCGCGGAGAACAAGAACAAACGCTTGGTCTCGTGAAATTCTACATTACCGATGAAATTCCCCAAGGCAGCAAGGTGATTGCACACCGTGGTCATTGGAATGTGGCTGGAGCAGCACAAAATTCACGTGCTTCTCTCAAGAACGCCATTGACTTGAAATGCTACGGTTCTGAAACTGATGTATGGCTTACTACCGACGGAATACTTATGGTTAATCACGATGCGTCATACAACGGCGTTACCATCAAAAACGCCACTTCCGCACAATGCAAGGAGCTAAAGCTTTCAAACGGCGAGAATATGCCGGAACTTACAGACTTCCTTGCAACGGTAGCGGCAGAGGATTGGAAGAACGACACCACCAAGCTCATCATTGAGATTAAGGATCACGGTAGCGACGAACTCAATACCCTTGCAGCGCAAACTTGCGTGAATGCCGTTTATG
>CAVCON010000233.1:0-2822 GCA_963603805.1 Oscillospiraceae bacterium | reverse complement strand
TTGATTGCAACGGTATATATGTAGGGGCGTATGGCATACGCCCTGTATGCCACCGCATGAACCGCACCGCAAACCGTCGCAACAACATTGCAAAACCGCGCAATTCAGGGCGTATGCAATACGCCCCTACAATTGGCGCAAATTATTGAATGATTGGACATTGAGCGTTTATACAGCGCACCGCATAAAGCGCACCGCACAAACATCGCAAACCACCGCCGCAACATTATAAATCGGCACTATTCGGGCGTATGCAATACGCCCCTACATAGGCACAAATTATTGTGCTGTTGCATATTATGCATTTGCAAAACTTATCGCGCACGCCCCAATTTGCAAAAATCATTGCCACCGCCCCACCAACGGCTTACGCTCCTCAACTCACCGCCACCTTGCTGCTGTAAACCTTGCCGTTCACATTGATGTACAATATATAATCGCCCCGGCGCAAACCGTTGCAGTCGAGAACCAATGTATAGTCCTCACCAGCCTCTTCGGTGCGTCCGGCCTTGCGCCATACTTCGCCCATTATTCCGCAAACCAATGCCTGCACGCGGGCTTTCTGTCTAAGACTGTAGCGCAATGTTACCACATTGCCGCTGTTCTCCACGCTGTACTCTATAATGTTTCCAGCAGCATTGTCCGCAGCGACGGAATCCGCCCTTGCCACCGAAAGGTTGGCACTGTCGGAAAGCACGCGCTGGCTGTCGGGAAGGCACATGAACGCGGTGCGGACGCTTTTCACGAAGTCAGTGTTGTGGTAATAGCTCGCGGAGCGGGTCTCGAACACAGGATAGCGGCAGCCGCGTGCATACCATCTGTAAAACTCCTCTATCTCAACGAGCCTTTCCGCTCCGCTGTCCATAACGGTGTCCCTGCCCATGCCCAGCGAGGCAGTTCTCACGGTGTGTACACGCAGCACATTCTTCAGGGTGTCCCCGTCAGAATATATCAGAATGCCCTGTCCGTCTGCCGTGATGCTGACCGTGCCGGATGCCTCCACGGCATTTCTGTTGGCGTACTTACCCGCGCCGTTGTAGGATGACGAACTTGCATCACCGTACTTCATCGGATATTTCATTTCGAGAACAGGCTCGGCGAAGTTTATGTTGCTTACGGTTGTCTGGTAGTTCGTAAGCAGCAGCGAGCCTCCCTCAAGCCTGTACCTGCACATGAACGGCGGTTCAAGGCAATAGAGCGAGGAGTCGGGGGCAAGACGGTGCTCCACGCGGTAGTCCTTCCTCACCGTCTCCACATTGCGGAAGTCCCACACGGCATTGTCGCCATCAAATCCAGGGTCGGGAACGACAATCTGGCATTTGTGCAGAATGTCACCGTCGCGCATCATGTTCAGCGGCGCGGTGAGCGTGTTCTGAGCCAACGCCGGCAGCGGAAGCAGCACTGCCGCAAAAACCGCCGCGCCGGCAATGCGGCGCACCGCGCATTCCTTATCTTGTCTCCTTGCCATAGTTGTAGCGGTATTCATTAATTGTGTGTCCGTTGCCGTCATAAACCCTTATAAGCCGTCCCAAGCCGTCGTATGTGTAGCGCAGGGTGTAGCCGTCGGGGCGGGTCATCAACGTTATTCCCACAAGCGGTGAATGGGTGAAGGCGGTTACTTCCGCATTGGCGCACTGCGGCTTTTTGTAGAGGGTGAGCGGGGAATATCCGCCCGCAACGGCTTTCTCAAGGTTCACGCTTGTCATGCCACGCGCCATTACGAGCGGCTGCATGAGGTCCGCGTCCCAATGCACGGCGGTAGGGATGTTGTCGCGCCCTGTTTCCTCAACAATCCTGCCGCCATTGTTGTATTTGTACGAGTACAGGCGGCACAGACTTCCGTCTTTAAGAAATTCCGAAACCTCCGACAGCACAATGTTGCCGTTGCCGTCCAAGGTGTATTTGTTCTGCACGCCGCCGGAAAGGACTTCGCCCGAACTGCCGTCCTTGGTGTACGTTTTTTCATACACCGGGTAAAGAAGCATATTCGCCGACTTCATGCGTTGCGACACACTGTCGTTAAAGTCTGGGGCATAGGCGTTGCGCGTTATCGACCTACAGTCCCCCATCGCTGCCACCGTCTCCGTGGGTTGCAGATGCACCGCGCTGCCGTAGGCATAAAATGTCTTTGAGCGCATCTTCTCATTCCCAACTCCGTATTCTACAACAACGGTGCTGTCAAGATGCTGCCAGTCGGAGGTGTAGGTGTAATTTGAGGGGATGAACAAATCGCGTATGTTTTCGTACCGCCCTTTGTCAGCCATATAATCACACAGAAGTGAAATATCAGAAAATTCATACATATAGTTCATGACAAACCCTTTCTTGCTGTATGAAATCCTGCCGTCAACACTATAAAAGTTGCGCGTGTCCCTCACCAACTGCGACGTAGCAGACGAGCAATCAAACTCACGCTTCCTAAGAAGTTTGCCACGAAGATGTGATTGGCTTACCACAGGGACATTATATGCTGCATACAAATCTTTGGGGTCTGAAAAATCATAAACAGTGTATGCCTCCAAATTGTTGTCTTTGCCGTAAACCTTTTCCCTAACGGTCTTATAGGAATACTCATTCTCACCCGGACCTCTGTCAAGTTCAGAACTTGCGACATAGGTGGTTATCTTTTCCCTATATAATATATTGCCGTATCTCGCAGCCGTACATATTCCGGATTTTTTTATGCTTGAAAGATCGTCTGTCGTTGTCAAAAAAACCGCTTGAACGTCCCAAGGAATCGGTGTACTCGTATTCTCTCGTACTTATAGCCTTTCCGTCCTTGTCTGTCTGGACAAGTCTTTTTATCCTCAAACCTGTGAAAG
>CAVCON010000232.1:0-2860 GCA_963603805.1 Oscillospiraceae bacterium | reverse complement strand
CCGCCCCACCGCGATGAACGATAAAAAAGATTTGAGCAACAAAAAACTGTCCATAATCATACCGGCATACAACGAGGCCGGCAACATATGCCAGGTCATCGGCAAGGTGTGCGATGTGGTTCTGCCCTACGGCATTGGCAAGGAGATTGTTGTTGTTGACGACGGCTCAAGCGACGACACCTACGACAATGCAAGCCGCTATGTTTCCGGCGGAAGTCTGCCTGTGAGAATACTGCGCCACATGGAAAACCACGGCAAGGGACGCGCCATACGCACCGCGCTCGCCGTGGCGACGGGCGACTACGTTATCATTCAGGACGGCGACCTTGAACTCGACCCCAACGACATAGCCAAACTCATGCAGACCATGATTGACGGGGAATACGAGGTGGTTTACGGTTCAAGGTTTCTCGACAGGCAAAACAAGAGCCTTTACCGCAGCTTCTACCTTGGCGGGCGGCTCGTGTCCCACATTGCCAACATTCTCTACGGACAGAACATCACCGACGAACCGACTTGCTACAAGCTTATGCGCACCGAGGTGCTCAGACGCTTCAACCTGCGCTGCGAAGGCTTTGAGTTCTGCCCCGAAGTAACCGCAAAAATCTCAAAACTCGGAATCAAAATACACGAAGTGCCCATACACTACTCGCCGCGAACCCTTGCGCAAGGAAAGAAACTGCGCTGGACAGACGGGATTGAAGCCGTGTGGACTCTTTTCAAATACCGTTTTACTAACTGACACGGAAATGAACAAAAGCAACACCCCGAAATCCACGCGCTACGGCTTTACGTGGTGGATGAAGAACCTGCTGATAGCCGCAGTGGTATATATGGTTTGTCCGTCGCTCGTGAAATCGAACGCGGGCTACGAATGGCTAATCGACGGCTACGCCAAAAGCAACCTTGAGGCTGTGAAGCAAATCGAGGGCTTCACCAACGACCAGAAACTCGAGGCAAAACTCGGCTACGACTACGCATTCATTGAAATGATACGCAGGACAACACCCGAAAACGCCGTGGTGTTCTACCCCTCACGCGAGGATTTCACCGACAAAGGCGCATCCACGGGAATAAGTTTCTCCGGGAACCTGTGCGACAAACTTTCGGCGGTGCGCTTTCTGTACCCGCGCAAAATCGTCATAAAGCAGGAACTCAACAAAACCTCATGGAGCAAAAAACTCACGCACGTGGCAATCGTGAACGGCCATTGGCGCGAGCTTCTGCCCTACAAGGTTTCGGACAAAGCCCAAATAACCGTGTTGCCAACCAGTCCCGCCGAGGCGGCAAAACTTCAAAACAGACAATAAAGCCATGTACGCAATAGGAACTGCACTTTTGTTTTTGGTGGGTTATCTCACCGTGTTCAACCTCTCCACACTCACCACGCGCCTTGAGCGCATAGGGCTTGCATTCCCCGCAGGAACAGGCGTGATGACAGTCGTAATGGCAATTATGGACCTCTGCCGCATTCCACTCACAGGCAACGCGCTCATAATAGCCGACCTCGTTGTTGCCGCCGCACTTGCCGCAGGTTTGGCGTTGAAAAGGGAGAAGGTAATGGAGGCTCTGAAACGCCCCATAGACATAAACTCGTTCAATTTTGTTTGGCTGCTGCTGCTCGCCTTCGCGGCGTGGCTGGAATATGCCAATTTCCAGAAATGCATGTTCTTCCCCACATACGACCGCGACTCGCTTGCTGCTTTCGACACGCTCGGCTTTGTTGCCGCGCAGGAGCACACATACGGCGGCATGAGCATCTTCACCGGCGACTATATGCCGGGCATCCACGCGCCGGGCAGCCCAATAGCCTACTTCCCGCTTGTGCAACTGGCATACGCCTATGTATATGCACTCGGGGCTGAAACATCGAAAATAATCCCCGCGCTAATCTACCTATCGTTCCTTGTGGCTTTCTACGCCGCGCTTTCACGCGCCACAAGCCGCACGGCGGCAATGGCGGCAACGCTGTTCGTGGTTCTCACCCCCGAAATGACATCGTTCTCATCGCTTTCGGGAACAAACGTGATGAACGCCGCCTACGCCTCGCTCGGCATAATATATATATTGCGCTGGCTTCAGGAAAAGGAGAAAGGCTGCCTCGCCCTCGGTTCGCTGCTGTTGGCGCTCAACGTGTGGTGCCGCGCCGAAGGGGTGGTGTTTGCGCTTGTGGCAGTGGTGCTTGTGGCATTTGAAAGTGTCAGAAAACGCGAATGGAAACAGGCTCTGCCGATTATCCTCGCCTTTGTCCCCATAATACTTTGGCAGATATACACCCGCGCATTCGGCATGACGGTGCAGTCGTTCGTAATCACCCACCCATACTTCGATGGCGGCAAGGCGGGAACGATATTCAACGGCGCATGGGCGTTGCTCAGCAACACGCAATACTACGGCTGGACATTCACCGTGCTTCTGCTCGCGATAATTGGCGATGGATGGTTCATGATAAAGCACCGCAACAGCGACATAGCCAAACTGTTTGCCATTGCCGCCGGAGTTTTCCTGTATTTCCTCGTGCTCTACCAAATAGACTACCGTTGGGACAGCATCGACAACGTGCTCAACTATTCCGCCAAGCGTTTCATGTTCTGCTTTGTGCCTATGGCGTGGTATTTCACAGCCACCTGCGAACCGGTTGCCAAGGCAATGAAAAAGTTCGACGACTGGATGGCAAAATAAAAAACGCGAAAGAATACTGTACATACATATATCACAAGATTTCGCCGCCGTAGGGGCGTATGGCATACGCCCTGAATTGCGACAGTTTGCAATGTGGCGTTAAAAATTGGCGGTGCGGTTTATGCGGTGGCATACAGGGCGTATGCAATACGCCCCTACATATATACCGTTGCAATCA
>CAVCON010000231.1:2269-2897 GCA_963603805.1 Oscillospiraceae bacterium | reverse complement strand
CATCCAAATCCATAAAGTTCTGCTTTTACGACTGCAAAAGTAATCTATTTTTCCGAGATTGGCAACACTCAAAAACTTAACGTCCCTATCTGTACCCAACCCATTTTACAAGTTCGCGGAACGAAGGTTTCTTTCCATACATCAAGATGCCCACTCTGTATATGCGCCCGGAAATCCATATCATCGCAAAGGCTGACACGTACAGCAATGTCAAAGAAAGCATTTCCTGCCACAAAGGTACGCCAAAAGGTATGCGCACCATCATAACAATTGGAGACGTGAGCGGGATTATTGAACACCAAAAAGCAAGTGGCCCGTCAGGATTGTTTATGCCAAACATCCCTGCATAAAGGGCAAAAGCCATTACCACTATCGTAGGTGCCATAAACTGCCCTGTGTCTTCACTTGAATTTACAGCAGACCCAATGCCCGCAAAAAATGAGGCATAAAACAAATAGCCACCGACAAAATAAACGACAAACATAACGCCTATCTCCTTAAAGTTCATACCAGCTATCACGGAAAGGAGCTTTCCTGCATCTCCTGCAATATGGAATGCAGGGGCTGTCCCCGCATTTCCAATCATGTCCGTTGCCATAGCCGGCGTTCCCGTGCATACACCCAATAT
>CAVCON010000231.1:0-2259 GCA_963603805.1 Oscillospiraceae bacterium | reverse complement strand
CAATATCGCTATTATCAGAAACAGCATCACGCCCCATATAAGCATTTGGAACAAACCAACGAGTGCCACTCCAACAATCTTGCCCATCATCAGCGTAAACGGTTTTACGGAAGAAATCATCAATTCCATAATTCTGTTGGTTTTCTCCTCCGTAACGCTTTGCATCACCATTCCTCCATATTGCAATACGAACATATATATTAGTATCGTGAAAAAAATCCCCACAAACATGGCTGCGTCCGTGCTTGATTCTTTTTCGTCTCCATTGTCTGACCACTTCACGGTCTGCACTCTAAAATCTTCTTCGCAATCTTTCAGAACCTTCGCCAAGCCAGGAATGCCGTAGGACGCTATGCGCTGTTCCCTTATTTTCTTGCTTAGCACCGTATTTATTGTCTGTTCCAATTCTGCCGAAACTTCCTTTCGTGAGTACACCCTTGAAGATTTTTCATCTTTGGACAAATCGTCCCAAATGGACAGCACGGCATAAACCTCACTGTTTTTATCCCGATATGAAGATTGCATCTTATCGCTATTGACAAAACAAAAACTTTCATTGTTTTTGAACAGAGGCGCGTAGATGCCTGTGCGGTCAATTACCACCACTTTCTGTTGCTCCCCACTTTTTAATGATGAAAGGGCTATTGGCACTGCCACAACCGCAACAATAAGAAAAGGCATCAGCAGCGTAAGAATTATAAACGAACGTTTTTTGATGCGATAAAAAAACTCCCTTCTTACTATAATTCCTATTTTGTTCATTCTCGTAGCCTGTTATTATATTGCTGAAATTTCTACAAAGATACAAAACGCAAACCACATACAGTTTCTTGTAACAAAAGTAAAGAAGCCACATGGTTTTACTGCGTTATTTAGGCAGTCTGGGCTTTACAATTGAAATTTTCTTGCCTAATATTTGCCCTTTCGTCGGAAATACATATATTTGCCACGTTGTATTACGATAACAAACAATCAAAGCATGAAAACAGAACAGATTTTATCGGCATTACAGGCAAAACACCCTGGAGAAAATGAGTATTTACAGGCTGTGAAAGAAGTTTTGCTCTCAATCGAGGATGTCTATAACAGACATCCCGAATTCGAAAAAGCGAAAATTGTAGAACGGCTTGTGGAACCCGACAGGGTTTTCACTTTCCGCGTGCCTTGGGTTGACGACAAAGGTTGCGTACAGGTGAACTTGGGCTACCGTGTGCAGTTTAACAACGCCATAGGTCCGTACAAAGGCGGAATAAGGTTTCACCCATCGGTAAACCTGTCAATCCTGAAATTCTTGGGATTTGAACAGACATTCAAAAACGCCCTTACCACCCTGCCTATGGGCGGAGGAAAAGGTGGAAGCGACTTTGCTCCGCGTGGCAAAAGCAACGCAGAAATAATGAGGTTCTGCCAAGCCTTTATGCTTGAACTTTGGAGATACCTTGGACAAGACATGGATGTTCCTGCGGGAGACATTGGCGTGGGCAGCCGGGAAGTAGGCTATATGTATGGTATGTACAAAAAACTCACGCACGAACATACCGGCAGTTTCACAGGAAAAGGCTTGGACTTTGGCGGTTCTGCCCTGCGCCCCGAAGCAACAGGATACGGCGCATTGTATTTTGTAAACCAAATGATGCAGACGCACGATATGGACATTGCCGGGAAAACGGTTGCCATATCCGGGTTTGGCAATGTTGCTTGGGGAGCTGCAAAGAAAGCCGTTGAAATGGGGGCGAAAGTTGTAACGCTTTCCGGTCCGGACGGCTATGTTTACGACCCGGAAGGGGTTTGCGGAGAAAAGATCGACTATATGCTTGAGTTGCGTGCAAGTGGTGATGACATAATTTCCCCTTACGCAGAAAAATATAAGGAAGCTGTTTTCCACCAAGGAGAAAAACCGTGGGGAGAGAAAGTTGACATAGCGCTTTGTTGCGCCACACAGAACGAACTTGACGAGAACGATGCCCAAAAGCTTATTGCCAATAAAACGCTATGCGTGGCAGAGGTCTCCAATATGGGATGCACCGAACGGGCTTCAAATTTGCTTGTCGGAAACAAAACTTTGTTTGCACCCGGAAAAGCCGTAAATGCCGGCGGAGTGGCTACATCGGGACTTGAAATGACCCAAAATGCAGAGCATATATCATGGACCGCCAACGAGGTGGACGACAAGTTACGCCATATCATGTATTCCGTACACGAACAGTGCAAAAAATACGGAGAAAACAAAGATGGTTATATCGATTACGTACGTGGGGC
>CAVCON010000230.1:0-2905 GCA_963603805.1 Oscillospiraceae bacterium | reverse complement strand
CCCATGTCCTATGTAGTTTTTTCGCCATTCAATCAAATTTCAAAATACGCGCTTATTCTTTCAGCCGCCTCCTTCATTTCCTCGGGCTTCGGGCTAAGCTTTTCGCGGCGGAAGTCCATATCCTTCTCGCTTTGCATCGGAATAAGGTGTATGTGGGCGTGGGCAACTTCGAGGCCGAGCACCGCCATTCCCACTTTCTTGCACGGGAAAGCCTTTTTCAGGGCTACGGCAACGTGTTTCGCAAAAACAATCATGCGTGCCAGCTCGTCGTCGCCCAAATCGAAGATATAATCCTCCTCACGGCGTGGAATTACGAGCGTATGTCCCATAACCATGGGATTTATGTCGAGAAAAGCGTAGAACTCGTCGTTTGCCGCAACTTTGTAAGACGGTATCTCTCCGGCGGCAATCTTTGCAAACACTCCTGCCATATTCTTAGATTGAAATGTTTATGATTTTAAGCTGCACAACGCCCTGCGGAATTTTTATGTCCACAACATCGCCAACCTTGTGCCCGAGCAAACCTTGCGCAACAGGTGTCTGTGATGAAATCTTCCCCTCGCGGAGGTTAGCCTCGCTCTCGCTTACGATGGTGTATTTCATCTTTGCCTTGTTCTTCACGTTCTCCATTTCAACGGTTGAGAGAATTTGCACCGTTTCGTTCGAGAGTTTCTTTGGGTCTATGATTTTTGCGCTGGCAAGTGCGGCCTTGAGCTTGTTTATCTTCATCTCAAGCATAGCCTGTGCCTCCTTTGCCGCATCGTATTCGCTGTTTTCCGAAAGGTCGCCCTTGTCGCGAGCCTCTGCAATCGCCTCCGACGCTGCGGGACGGTCAACTGTTTCCATGTGTCTTAGTTCGGCCACCATTTTGTCGTAGCCCTCTTGTGACATATAAGCCATAAGTCTGTATCTTTTTAAGTTATTATTCTGTCCTTCCCCTCCAAAGAGGATAAAAAACTAAAAGAATCCCAAAGCATAGCCATGGAATCCTTTCGTTCTTCGTTTCTGCAAAGGTATGTAATTAGTTTGATATGGCGAAATTTTTAATGCAACAAAAAGTTTTCTCTCTTTTCATTGCTCGCTCTTATCTTGCTGATTTTTTTCGTTTTTCCTTTTCACGGCGTTTATGTTCCGCATCAGCCCGGAGTATTTCGCCCTCTTCACCGCACTGCCTCTGAACAGCTCGCGATACTCCTCTTCGGTAAGCGTATTCCATTCGTCGCGCTTCATCTCCAAAAGTTTCTCGGTGGGCGCAAATTCGCTAACGTCCGTCGGCGTTGCAAAACGGTTGTGCGGACACGCGCTCTGGCAGCGGTCGCAACCGTAAATGCAGTTCTCCATCTTCGTTTCCGTACCTGCGGGAAGCTCTCCCTTGTTCTCTATCGTGAGATACGAAAGGCATTTTCGCGCATCTATATAATAAGGCTCGTAAAGGGCCTTTCCCGGACAGGCATCCATGCACTTTGTGCAGTTTCCGCAATAATTCGCCAAAGGCTCATCATATTTGTCAACTTCGGCGTTTATGAACAGCTCGCCAAGAAAGAAAAAGCTGCCCTTGTGCGGAATTATAAGGAGAGTATTCTTGCCTATGAAACCCACGCCGGCACGCCAAGCCCAGTATCGCTCCGATACCGGGGCGGTGTCGCAAAACGCCCTGCCCTCCACAACTTCTTCCACACAGTTTTCGCGTATTGCCCTGAAAAGTTCGAAAAGCCTTTGCTTGACTACAGTGTGATAGTCCTTGCCGTATGCGTAATACGAAAATGTGTATTCGCCAGTGTCCATTTTTTTTGCGGGATAGTAGTTCAGCGCAACCGATATTATGGATTTTGTACCCTCCACAAGTTTTGCCGGGTCAAGGCGCATATCCATATTGCGGGCAAGGTAGTCCATTTCGCCGTTCCTGCCTTCGGCAACAAAGCTCCTTACATAGTCGGAATACGACTTGTCCATCTTCTCCGCCCTGCATATTCCGCAAGCCGAGAAACCGAGGTCTGCCGCCGTTTTTTTAATGAACTCTGACGAAAGCATCTTTTATTCAAGTCCGAGCAGTTGAGAGGCAATGTGCCAAATGGCAATTCCGCCCGAAACCGAGACATTCATTGAATGCTTTGTGCCGAACTGGGGAATCTCTATCGCGCCGTCGCAGGCGTTCACCGCCTCCTGCGAAACTCCCTTCACCTCGTTGCCAAGTATTATGGCATACTTCTTTCCCTTTTCCGTCTTGAAGTTCTGGAGCTGTATGCTGTTTTCAACCTGTTCGAGCGCGTAAACCTCATATCCCTCGGCATGGAGTTTTACTACGGCTTCGATTGCAGACGAGCAACTCCCCCACTCCATTGAGTTCTCCGCGCCAAGGGCAGTCTTGTGGATTTCGGGATGAGGCGGACAGGCGGTTATGCCGCAAAGCAATATCTTTTCGAGCCTGAAGGAATCGGCGGTGCGGAACATGGAACCCACGTTGTACATACTCCTCACGTCATCGAGAACCACCACTAAAGGGGTTTTCTCTGCGGCCTTGAACTGCGGAACGTCTATTCTTTTTAGCTCTGTAACCTTCAACTTTCTCATACATCTGCAAAATTAGCCAAACGGTGGAAAACTCGGTGGAAAACCTGTTGAAATGTTGTTCAAACGCATGAACAGTTTCAACGGTTTTCGGGGTTTCGTTGTTGCAACGTTGAAAAGCCGGGGGCAAATCCACAGCATTTCAACGAGGTTTTCAACAGTTTTCCACACACCTTTATTCACTTTTTATTTTACTGCATTTCAGTTCTATACAAGGCAGCTTTTTCCTTTTTCAAGGAGTTTTCCACAATTTCCACAGCATATAATCATCATCATCCTCTTTTTATAAATTCTTAAATAGAATGATATTTATATGTCTATGGTTTAGTGCAGATTT
>CAVCON010000229.1:0-2937 GCA_963603805.1 Oscillospiraceae bacterium | reverse complement strand
CGCGCAATTCAGGGCGTATGCAATACGCCCCTACAAGCGGTGCAATTTTCTGATTTACCGCGTTTTGTATATTCATAACGCACATTGCATACGCCCTGTACGCCACCGCGTGAGCCGCATCGCAAACCTCCGCCGCAACATCGCAATATCCGCGCAATTTGGGCGTATGCAATACGCCCCTACGGCGGTGCAAATCATTCTTTGACTGAATGTTGAACCACTGTGGGGCGTGTTGCATGGGCGGTTAAGCCGCGATTCTTAAAAGTCCGTTGTAGAACATCGTCTCCATTTCTTTGTAAACTATCGCCTTGCAGTCGCTCCGCCGTTTAATCTCTTCCGAAAAGCACGGCTCAAGTTTCTCAAGCAAGCACTTGTACGTTACCGGCTCTTTCGCGAATTCGATTATGTTGTATTGCAGGTCGTTCAGCAAAACCTCGCGGTAGCCGTTGCCCGAAAGGGTGGGATAGAGCGCGATATGCGAGAACCTGTATGCGGAAACGTTGTTCAGCCTGCTTTTTATCATGAGCCTGGCCTCCTCCGGCCATTCCTCGGGGAAGGAGAACACCTGCATTCCGTCGCGGCTCCCGATTTTCATCTGCATCCTGCCGTCCGGGGAGCTTGTAAAGAAGGGCATGTAATCCGAAGCCCGCCTGTCGGTTTCGCACAGGGACTGCGTGCTGGTGCTTTCCCATTTCACGGCCCACGCATTCACGAATTGTTGGTATTCCTCCACGTATTGCGCAACGTCCATCCTCGGAAGCCGTGTCGGACTGGGGGCGCAAAACCTGCGGTTGTCCCTGCCGAACAGGTCAAGCACGCGCACGTATGTTTCTGGATGCTTGCGGAGAAGCGTCCTGCCCATCATCCCGCAAACGCGGGCGTTCCTCTTGAACCCGCCGAGCAGATGGAACAGCGGCCTTTGGTCAAACCACATCATGTTGCACACCATGTCGTAAGAATACTTGTTATCGCCGAGTATTGCATTAATAACCGTATCCACTTTCTTGCCGTGCCTTTTCACCAGAACATAAAACAGGAGCTGCTCGAACAGCAGGTTGTTGTTCAAGTCGGGCGATGCGCAGCGCGGATCGTCCCAGCCATTGTCCCTTATAATCTTCAAGGCTTCATCGCAATAATCGTGCATGAAACTAATGTCGCAGCCGCCCATTATCCCGGCGTTGTAAGAGCCGATTGCCTCTTTCGACAATTCCGGCATGATGTATTCGGGAAGTTTTACGCCGCGTTCCAGTATGTGGTTCATCATTCCCTTATAATAAGCCGAGCCGATCTCCTCGTTTTGCGTTATAAGCCCGCTGCTTTCATAGCCGTAAAGCCCCTTGGGCAGGTACAGGTCTCCGTCGATATGCACGAAAGGTCTGTCCTGCTTGGAATAAGTCATAATCTTGCTGCAAGCCCAATGCGTGGGATGGCATTCAAGGTTGTCGTAACAAATGTGCACTTCGGTGTAAGGCAGCTTAAGTTTGTCAATAAGCACACGCGCCCCTTCTGAGTCCGTGTAAAGTTCCACGCGCTCAAAATTCTCGCTCAGACAATGCGAGCTTAACGCCCACGACATTAAACCTGCTTGTGGGGAGTGCCACCCGAACGAATTTTCGGTCATGCTCCGCCCGGCAGTCCAAACCGTTTGGACTGCCTTCAAATAATTGTTCTTCATCTGGCAATTTTATTTGTTTGGTTTATAACTTATTCCATACCAATGATAGCTGTAGCTTGTGGTACTCAATCCCCAAAGACCGTTTGAGAAATATTCGTATGCCGTCCGCATCGCCTTTTCCAACTGCGGGTATTTGCCATCCATCAGTTTTGCCATTTTTTCAACTTCCTTATCCCGGCTATGGTCTATTCCAGCTCCGCCATCGCAATCATGATATAAGGATGACCAGTAATGTTCCCAAAAACGCAATTGATCCCCTTTGGCCACATGGGACAGCAGCCAGAACATTATTTTGGGGATGCGGACCGCAGCTTTTGGCGATATTTTATAGTCATCACCTTTACCTACCCAGCCGTTCATCTTGTGGATTACCAATTCTTGCAGTTGCCTAGGGTCGTCGCAACCGAAGTATATAGCACCCAAAGAAAGGTTCAGCAGCTTTATGCAAACCGCTGTGTCATTAATCGCAGTAAGGTATTCAAAGGCACTTATAACATCCCAGCTCTTTACATTGTCGCTCAAAGATTCGCGCTTGTAGATTTGATTATAAAAGTCCTCCCACCTCATAGGGAACGCATCAAAAAAAGCCTTTTGGTTATTAGGTGTGTCCTTTTCCAACAGTTTGCAATAGGTTTGCTCAAGTTTGGTGATATGCGTTCCGCCATCCTTTTCTGTCGCCGGCTTTGTCGCATATACGGTGTCCCTTATAACCTTGGGCTCTGCAAACTCCGCATCCTGCATTCCCTCTTTCGGTGTTGTCTGTGTCTTGCCGCACGAAACAAAAAACAATGCAACAAATAATGCTGCCAGTGATTTCCCCATGCTATTGATATTGTTTATAAACCTGCACTGCGGCTGGTTTTGAAACTTCACAAATAAAACATTTCTGAATTGAACTTTTTTGATGTGGTGTGCCACTTTCATATCGTTTTTCATGGTTTTTTTACTGATAATTTACTTATATGCAAATATAGTCAGTAGTTTTTTATCTTCCAAATATTTTTTGTTGTCGGCGCAACAAATAGTTTTTCATGCCGATGCAAAACAAACGTTGCAAGTATGCCACGACAGCTGCCAAGTTTCCCGTGTGCACCACAGCCAAATTCCATACAAAGCCCCAGTGTGCGCCAAATGTATGTAACCCTTTGAGTTTTAACAAGAAACGTTTGTAAATGAATTTTGGGTTAATGGTTTGTTTTTCAGTGTATTGCAAGTGGGCGAAAAAAGGTCTGATGTAGTTTGAATTATGTCAGACATAATTT
>CAVCON010000228.1:0-2944 GCA_963603805.1 Oscillospiraceae bacterium | reverse complement strand
GTCCTATGTAGTTTTTCCTACATCAAATGTAGATTTAGCGGTATTGTTTTTGCGACATTTGTAGGGGCGTATTGCATACGCCCTGTATGCCATCGCATGAACCGCAATGCAAACCGCCGCCACAACATTGCAAATCGATGCAATTCAGGGCGTATGCAATACGCCCCTACAGCGGTGCAAGTTTTTGAATGATTGATTGGTGCGTATTTGTACGGCGTATTGCATACGCCCTGTACGCCACCGCATGAACCGCAATGCAAACCGCCGCCGCAACATTGCAGATCCGTGCAATTCCGGGTGTATGCAATACGCCCCTACAATTGTCTTTTATCACGAATTCACGTTATTGGCTTACGGAAGCACTTGTTTTTCTGAATATTATTTGCCGTGGCGAAAATTTTAACTATATTTGCTGAAAGAAATAATGCAGCCATGATAACAGCTTTCTATATAACCTGCGCCATACTCATAATCCTCCTCGTTTTTGTTACGGTCAAGTTTGTTACGCAGGGGCGAGATTTGGACGATCCGCCTCTTCAGGTGCGCCGCAAGTCGTTCATAGTCTTCTACATTATTCTTGTGGCGAATGTGGTCCTTTCCCTCACCATTGTGCATCCGCAGGGCGTGGAGGTTTACAGCACGCTGCCGATATGCACCCTGTATTTCGTGTTTTCCGCATTCATGATGATGTCAACGGCGCACTTCGGAAAGGATTATTACCGCAATGTGTTTATATGGTTTCTGATTATGCAGTACGGCTTCATGCTTTTGGGGCTTAGCATTTTGTGCCGTTTGTTCGGGCTTTACGAGCCTATGTTCAAGCTCGACGGTATGTTTTCCGCCCACAACCACTTCATAGCTTACGGCAGGATTTACTTTCTCGCCATAATGGTTGCCGTGTATTTTCTGATGCTTTTGGTTTTGGCGGAGTCGTATATAAGCAGCCGCAGACGCAGAAAATTCGAGTCGAGCGAGTATTACGCACGTCCCGAGTATGATGCCGAAAGCCTGAACATCTTGCTGTATGTTGTGGTGTTCACCGCCGCAATGGCCAGCTACTTCATCCCGAGCATCCTTCCGCATATTATATGCAACGTGTTGCTGGCGGCAATGGCGGTGCGCTCAAGCTTTACGTTCACGCGCTATCTCAACGCCATGCGCGGCGACATAAGGACGAAAAGGCTTTATCTTGAAATAAGCGGGAAGATAGAAAAAATGCTTGAATGCGAAAAAGACAACCCCATATACAAAAGCAACACAAACATCGACGACATTTCTGAATACTTGCAGGTTGGCGGGGATGACATGAGCAACTATATATACCAGGAACTTGGCTCGAGTTTCGCCGCGTGGGTGAGCGAGAAAAAACTGCTGCGCTGCGCACAGCTTATAGCCACCACCGACCGCAAGATAAGCGAAATAGCCATTAGCACAGGCTATATGGACTTGCCGGCAATGAGCAAGGCGTTCAAGAAACGCTTCGGGGTTACACCGTCAGAATACCGCAAGCGCAATGTGCCTTGAAGAAAACCGGCATAATGGTATTGTTCCCCCATAAACCAAGGTTGTTTATGGGGAATTTTTGTCTGCGGCAATTCCAAGCGTGCAGTTCTTCGGTCTGCGTTCCGATTCAATGCCACCGCATCCGTGTATGCAAAAAAACAGCCCCGGCGATTCACTCGTGGGGGCTGAACATAATAAATAAGAGTTGAAAATGTGAAAATCAGTCTAAACAGTTTCTTTTGCATTGCTGCCATTGTATTGCAGCTGTAGTATGTGGTTTTGAAAACCGCAGCAAAGATATGAACGAATGCCGTCAAGACCAAATTTTGCTATAATCAAAAACAGTCAATATCAATTTTCTTTCCTAATTTTACACGTCAAATAACGTCAAAGCGCCTCGAAATAGTTAATAAACACCATGTTTTCACCTCAAAAACCCTTGGAGAAAAAGAATCCAGTGTCGCGTTTCATATACCGTGAGCATACTTTTCTCGGCAGACAGCGGTTGCTTTCGCTGATATACTTCACGCTGCAAATAACGCTTGTGACGGTGCTGTTTTTGCCCAAGGCCATAGCCGCGTCCCGCGTGTTTTTTGTAACGGTGATGTGTCTGCTTCAATGTGTGGCGGCATTTTCGTTTTTGGGGTATCTGAAAAAATGGCTGAAACTGTCGAACTCCTTGCGTCTCATTATATATTCGGTACATCTGGTCATTTCGTTGCAGATGGTTTACATTTCCGTAAACAATGTTGAGCTGCTCACGGGATTTCACAAGACTTTGATGATGGGTAACATCACGCTGATGGTGCTCAACGTGGTATTGTCGATAATAGCCTGCCAAAGGCACGACCCCCTGGTGCTTAGTCTGGTGTCATTGGCGGTTTATGCCGCTTGCGCCGTCATAACACATGATCCGTGGTTCAAAATTCTGGCAGCCATTATCGTAATAACTTTTCTGCTTCTTGGACTTTTGGGGAGCAGCCTTGTGTGGAGCACACGCAAAATAGAGAAAGAGAACCTTGCCTTGAAAAAGGAGGACGAGGAACTTTTCGCGATTTTCAACCTGCGCAGGGAGCAGGTTAGGGCATACGTCAGGCTCGCCGAGCAGGAAATGTCGGACGATATGGTGAGTGCCGTGTTCGACATCCTTGGCAAGAGGGCGCAGAAAAACGTGATGATTAATATGGAACGTTATTTCTATGCCAAAAAGTTCAACGAGAAGGCGATAGGGGAGGTTCTGCCAAATCTCACGCCATCCGAAAGGGAGGTGTGCCGGCTTGTGATGCAGGACCGGAAGTTGGGGGATATAAGCCGCATTTTGCAGAAGAACGAATCAAACATAACGACAACCCGCTCCAATGTGCGTAAGAAACTCGGCTTGAAACCCGAGGACGATTTGAAGGAAACCTTGTGGCGGCTAATGGACGAGGCAGGCTATTCC
>CAVCON010000227.1:0-2967 GCA_963603805.1 Oscillospiraceae bacterium | reverse complement strand
CCGCCGCAACATTGCAAATCCGCGCAATTCAGGGCGTATGCAATACGCCCCTACAATTGGCACAATTTATTGATTATATAGTTATTGTGCGTTCGTAGGGGCGCATCGCATATTTTTGTCCTTGTATAAAAATGTTTATGTTTGTCGGCTGTTGTTTTTATTCGTATTTCAATTCAATGCAAACGCCTTCGGAATCATCCTCCTGTATGGCAATGAACCGCTTGTTGCTCTCATCAACGGTGAAGCATGTGAGCCGTGGCACGCGGTAGCGCGCAACTGGACTGCCGTCCCATTCAAAAACGAGGATGCTCATTTCGTCCTTGTTTTCGTGGTCGTCATACAGAGCGTAAATCCGTTCCTGCGTGGAGCACATATCCGGGAAATAAGAATCATTGTCCATGTCGCTTTCGCCGCTGTATTTTGGCAAGGTCTTTCCCACCTGCACCGTTGTACCGCCGCTGCCGTCGCTGTTCATGATGCACAGCAGGGGGAACGAGAAATACGCCACGGCAAGTTTTCCCAGCCCGCCGTTGTACGTTGACATGGTTTGGGACAGTCCGAACTTGTCCGCCGCGAATATTGCCGGGTCTATTCCCTGCGGCTGTATGATGTCCGCCTTTCCGCTGCTTTTGTCATACACGAACAAGTCGGTCTGCTCCGCCTGTTCCGCGCCAATAAAGGTGTTTTCGCCTGTTTTATAGGCATAGCTTATGTCGTTGAGGTTTTTGCTTTTGAAGTCCGTCAGCCTTACCCTTTCGGAATTCAAATCGTTGAGGTTTACCGCATACAGGGTGTGGTTGCCCCTTTCGAGCACACAGGCATACTGCTTGCCGTCCACGGATAATTCCTGCCCTGTTACCGAGGGGGCGAACCATTCGTTGTGCCCGTTCCCCTTTTTCAGCGTGCTGCCAAAAGGCGTGAAGTCCTCGTTGTAGATGTACAGGAAGTTTTCCTTCTTCTTTACCGTGAAAACGAACTTGTCCCCTATCTTTGTTACGGCATACGCCGTGTAGAGGGTGTCGAATGCGGCGATATGCCGGCTTTCAAGCTTCTTGTCAACAGGGAACTCTGTTACAGTTTTTGCGCTTTTGGAGCAGGAAGTGCCCAAACATACGCAAGCGGCAAGCCCTGCGAGCAATTTTACTCCCGCCTTGCCAAGATTTTCAGTCATGCCATTTGTTATCATGATAATGTTTTTTTGCATTTCTCCGTTTTCAAGCCATAAGAATACCACCGCAGCTGTTGCATACGCCCAAACCGTGTTTATTGCAAGCGCATTTTTTCTGTGTCGTAAATCATGAGCACATGGTCGCACGTATCACTTTTAACAATCTTTTTCATGTCCTCGGCGAATTTTCCTTTGCCCGATTTGGTGATGTTCTCCAAGTCATCGTCCGACAAAAGTCCGATTAACTTATTTTCACAAGCATTGTAGATGCTGTATAATGGGCATCCCTTGCCGCTTGTATTGAAACCGTAGTTGAACTTGTGGCATTTCGTGGTTTCCTTGTCTATAATTGTATATGCCATGTTGTGGCACGCAAGGAAAATAAGCCTGTCAGTCTCGAAAATGTCGGTGAAGCCCATGAATGTACCGTTGGCCATACACTCGGCATAGGTCATTATTCCGTAATTCTTTATTTCGCCCAATTCCTTTTCGGAGAGGATTTTCTCTTTGGTGTCAACGCAAAGGGTGGAGTTGTCGGTGTAATTGTAGATGTTGTTGTCGAAAGGCCTTATGTACCTTATTGTGCCGTTGTGTGTTGAACACGGATTTTTGCCGACAAATTCCATGGTGTTGTCCGTATGCAGTGGGGTGGAGGATATTTCCGTTTCTTTGCCGCTTTCGGTGTCAACAATCCTGCACAGTTGGTTGAAACTGTTGTATATGTGGTTGTAAACAAAAAGCCGGTTGCCTTCTTCCGTCGGCATTATAGACTGCGCATATTTCAAGTCTGCGGGCGAGAGTTTCTTTTCGTCAAGGAATTTTCCGTCCTTGTCGAATTTGAGCAGTGTGAGTTCTTGTAGGAGTCGAACAAAACCACATTCTTGTCGCCGTCAACATAAAAGGTTGTAAGCGTTATGTATTCGTTATGCCCGTGTCCGTTCTGCCCGATTTTGCAGCGGAACTTGCCGTCAGCTGTATAGGACACAAGTTGTCCGTTGTCCAAAATATAGACAATAGAGTCTGCCATTTCCGTCTTTTGGGGGAAAGACAGGGCGAAGCCCTCCTTTTGCTCCAACGGCACAATTTTATATTCCACGCCTTCTATGCCGTCGCCGTTTTCCTTTTCGGGCAAATCGTAGCCTGTTACAGAGCCTGTGCCAACTTCTGTTTTTTTGCATGAAAACAAAAGTAGTGGCAGCAGCAGGAAAAGCACAGCCAAAATTCTTGTTGTTTTGTAGGATTTCAAGTTGTTCATGGGCTTGTTCGTTTTAGTTGTCGTCCGGGATATTTCGATATTGTTTCACGCTATCTTTATTTTGCAAATATATGAAAAACAAACCGATGTGATACAGATAAAATCATATTTTTTTGAGAAACTTGTGCTTTGCGGCATGGAGACTGTGCTTGAGAAGTGGAGGCATACGGGTTTTTGCAGGTTTTGCCCCCACACGCCACAAATGACGCTGCATTGTTTTTGCAATGTTCGGTCAATAAATAATTTGCATCGCCATATGGGCGTATGCCATACACCATGCAAATATTCAACATACAATTAATCAGGGAATTGTACCTGTGTAGGGGCGTATTGCATATGCCCTGAATTGCGCCATTTTACATTGTTGCGGCGGCGGTTTGAGGTGTGGTTCATGCGGTGGCATACAGGGCGTATGCAATACGCCCCTACAATTGGCGCAAACCCTCAACCGATTACTTCCCCCAAAACACCCCGAAAATTACATTTGATGCAGGAAAAACTATGTCCTATGTAGAAAAAATTATATCAGACATAATTCAAACTA
>CAVCON010000226.1:0-3004 GCA_963603805.1 Oscillospiraceae bacterium | reverse complement strand
GTTTTGCTTTTGCGGAAATTATATGAACGGTGTATGTTGTTTATTGATTGCATACAGTATAAATGTAGGGGCGTATTGCATACGCCCTGTACGCCACCGCATAAACTGCATCGCAAACCGCCATTGCTACACGGCAAATCCGCGCAATTCAGGGCGTATGCCATACGCCCCTACAAATGGCGCAAATCATTGATTAATTATTTGTTGTACAATTATATGACATATGGTATACGCCCTGTATGCCGCCGCATGAACCGCACCGCGCAAACAAAGCAAACCATCGCAACCACACTAAAAGCAAGCGGGATATGCTCGTGTTTGCACGTCCGAACATATCCCGCTTATATTGTCCCGCCAAGGCGGTATGAAGTCTGTCTGCTGTTCCTTATTTCACGAACTTGGCGTTCTTGAGGTATTCCGCGCTCTCCGCCGATGCCTTGAACATTTCGTCCATCACCTGGTCTTCGGAGTATTTGCTGCCGTCGGCGTTCTTCTTGTCGCGAAGCCACTGCGGGGTCTCAATCTCCACGAAATAGTTCTTCATCTTGTTTTTGCGGAACTGGTTGAAAATCCCCTCGAAGTTGATTGTGCCGCTTGCCCCGATGACGAAATCATCCTTGATGTGGAGCAGCTGTATGCGCTTGGGGTATTTCTTGAGATACGCCACGGGGTCCTGGCCGCCCTTGGTGCACCAGTAAACGTCAAGCTCGAAGCATACGTAGCGCGGGTCGGTGTTCTCTACGAAGTACTCCCACATCAGCTTGTCGCTGTCCTTCAGTTTCTGGAACTCGTGCGCATGGTTGTGGTAGCCGAGCGTAAGCCCGTACTCCTTTGCGAGTTTGCCCACGCGGTTGAAGTATGCGCACATGCGGTTCATGCCAGCAACGGTGTAGTCTATCTGGTAGCTCGGCACTACGAAATATTTGCCGCCGCACGCTTTCTGTATCTTGAAAAGCTCGCGCCAGCGGTTCATTATCTCCTCTTCCTTTGCCGGGTCTTCCTGTATGCTCGAGTGGGTGGAGATAATCTTCACGCCGTTGGCGTCGCAGATGCCCTTGAACTCGTCGGCGGGCAGTCCGAATACCTTGGGGTCGCCGCCCCATTGCACAAGCTCCACCTCATTGTAGCCCATTTTGGCAAGACGCTCAATCGAAGCCTTGGGAGCTTTGTTCATCGCCCCCATTACCGTGTAGAGCTGGAAGCCTATCTTCTTTTTCGCCGACACGCCCTGCGGCATGGAAAGCGCAATTACTGTGATTGCCGCAAGCGCATACGCCATTACAGTGCTGCGGCAGGTTTTGAATGATTTTTTCATTTGCTATTTGTTTTTGTCGTTATTTTGTTTCTGCAAATATAGTAAATTCCAGTCGCTTGCAACGCTGTTGCGCTTTGTTTGTTCAGGGAAAGCCAAATAAAAAACGCGCAGCTGCATTTGTGGGTGGCAGCTGCGCATTAAATGGTGATTACTCGCTGGGGACGTATTCTTTCCTGTCAATAGGTAAATCCTTATCAATTGGCGCGAGCTTGCATTTAACGGAAAAAGGGAACTACTTAGATTTTTATGTAATAAAAAGTCACAGTTCCAAGCCGTTGAGGAAATCCACATAAAACCCTATCGCCTCCTCTATCTCTGAAATTTTTATGTATTCATCGGCTGTATGGGAGCGTGATGACTCTCCAGGACCGATTTTTATTGTCGGGAAAGAGAGCAGTGCCTGATTGCTGAGCGTGGGCGAGCCAAAAGGTTTCCGTCCCATTTCAACGGCGCGGCGCACAAGCGGATGCGAAGCCGGAATGTTCGATGAATTCAGGCGGAAAGAGCGTGCTTTTGCCTCGCTTCCCACTGCGGAACTTATTATGTCGAACAGCTCGCGGTTGGAATACAACTCGTTTGAACGCACATCGGCTGTGAAGGAGCATTCTGCGGGAACAACATTGTGCTGTGTGCCGGCATTTATGATTGTAACCGTGGCGCGGGTGTCGCCCAAGTGTTCAGAATGCCGATGAAAGCGGAGATTTTTTATGGTTTCTATATCTTCGAGTGCCTTGTATATAGCATTTACGCCCTCGTTCCGTGCGGCGTGTCCGGCTTTGCCATGGGCGGTGAAATCAATCACCATAAGTCCTTTTTCCGCCACGGCGGGCTGCAAGCCCGTGGGTTCGCCAATTATTCCCGCGTCGATGTGCGGAAAACTTTCCAAAGCCAGTTCTATGCCGCCTTTCCCCGAAACCTCCTCCTCGCACGAGGCGGAAAAAACGAGATTGTAGCCTCGCTCCCTGCTGCACATTTCGATATACGCCTCCAAAAGCGATACGAGGCTGCCGCCGTCGTCGTTTGCCCCCAAGCCGTATAGTTTGCCGTCCTCCACAATGGGGGTGAACGGGTCATGACGCCAGCCTTTCGCCACCCTCACCGTATCGATGTGCGCATCGAGAAGCAGGGTTGGCTTGCTGTCTGAGTAGTCGCGGCATACGGAAAACACGTTGTTTCCCACACGCTGCATTTCCAGGGTCTTTTTCCCGATGAAATCAGCGATTTTGTCAGCCGCTGCGGTCTCCTCGCGGCTGAATGAGGGTATGGCTATCAGCTCTTTCAGAAGCCCCACGGCCTCTCTGGTTGCGGTGTTCATTTTCTTTGCTTTGGTTTACCGCAAATTTACAAAATTCCGCGCAATGGTAAAACGGACATCGTGCAGGAAAACATTCAACATGAAATAGGGGAGACCGCAGATTTGGGTGAGCGGTCAGAACGATGAAAACCAGTGTTTGTATTGTGTGTTCGGGGAGACCGCGAAATTTCTCTAATGCATTGATTCGCAGAGAAATGTGTCAATTTTGAGACAAGAGTATAAGTTTTTGTTTTTCAGACATTTGCAACCGCCAAAAAAAGGTCTGATGTAATTTGAATTATGTCTGATATAATTTTTTCTACGTCCTATGTAGTTTTTTCTACATCAAATGTATTTTTAGCGGTATTGGTTTTGCGGAAATTGTAGGGGCGTAT
>CAVCON010000225.1:0-3016 GCA_963603805.1 Oscillospiraceae bacterium | reverse complement strand
GTAGAAAAAATTATGTCTGATATAATTCAAACTACATCAGACCTTTTTTCGCCCTCTTGCAAGCTCTTGAAAAACAAATGCTTATGAGGAATTTCATCAAAAGGATAATTCTTTGTAAACCAGTCTGTTGCGAAAAACCGATCAAGCTGGCTTGAGATGTCCTCAAAGCAAAATCCACGGCAATGCTTTATATGGGAACGCTGCTTGCGGTGCGTCTTGTTTTGTGCCTAAACATCGGCACGGTACTTTCAAAAAGATATGCAAGCATTGCAACGACTTTCTATATTTCCACCGTTTGGCAAAAACAGTTGGCATATTGTCCGCGTTTGCCCCTTTTACGCAAAAATTAACTTTGGGCGTAAAAAACGCTTCTCCAAAAAGCCGTAACTTTGTAGTGTATCGAAAGAAGATTGGAATAAATAAAGAGAAGAAGAAATGATCAAGGTTACTAAAGAAGCCGCCTTGGAATACCATTCCAAAGGCAAACCGGGCAAAATAGAGGTTGTCCCGACAAAACCCTACCGCACACAATACGATTTGTCGCTGGCATATTCGCCGGGCGTGGCGGAACCGTGCCTGGAAATTCAGAAAGAGCCTAACGACGCTTATAAATACACAAACAAAGGTAACCTTGTGGCGGTGATTTCAAACGGCACGGCTGTGCTCGGGCTTGGCGACATAGGTGCTGTTGCAGGAAAGCCTGTCATGGAGGGCAAGGGGCTGCTTTTCAAAATATACGGCGGCGTTGACGCGTTCGACATTGAGGTGAACGAGAAAGACCCCGAGAAATTCATTGAGGCGGTCAAGGCAATCGTCCCCACATTCGGCGGCATAAACCTCGAGGACATAAAAGCCCCGGAGTGCTTCGAGATAGAGCGCAGGCTGAAGGAGGAGCTCGACATCCCCGTTATGCACGACGACCAGCACGGCACGGCAATAATATCCTCCGCAGGATTAGTGAACGCACTTGAAGTTGCCGGAAAGAAAATCGGGGACGTGAAGATAGTTGTCAGCGGCGCGGGCGCGGCAGCCATTTCATGCACCAAACTGTATGTGAGCCTCGGCGCAAGGCGCGAGAACATCGTGATGCTCGACAGCCACGGAGTGATAACCGCCGACCGCCCCAACCTCACAGAGCAGAAGAAACTTTTCGCCACCACACGCACGGATGTCCACACCCTTGCCGAGGCTGTAAAGGGAGCGGATGTGTTCCTCGGTCTTTCAAAGGGCAATATTCTTTCAAAGGACATGGTGAAGACCATGGCGGAGAAGCCGATAATTTTCGCCCTTGCCAACCCCGCTCCAGAGATATCCTACGAAGACGCAAAGGAAGCCCGCCCCGACTGCCTCATATCAACGGGGCGCAGCGACTAT
This sequence comes from Oscillospiraceae bacterium, assembly GCA_963603805.1. Taxonomy (GTDB): domain Bacteria; phylum Bacteroidota; class Bacteroidia; order Bacteroidales; family Bacteroidaceae; genus UBA6398. The sequence continues at coordinate 1,642 of CAVCON010000225.1, read as the reverse complement.
CCCAACCAGATAAACAACGTGCTTTGCTTTCCCTACCTGTTCCGTGGCGCGCTCGACACCGCCGCGACGGCAATAAACGAGGAGATGAAGATAGCCGCAGTGCACGCGCTGGCGGATCTTGCCAAACGTCCGGTACCCGACATAGTGAACCGCGAGTACGCAGTGAACAACTTCACCTTCGGCCCCGACTACTTTATTCCCAAACCCGTTGACCCGCGCCTCATAACCGAAGTCTCGATGGCTGTGGCAAAGGCTGCGATGGAAAGCGGCGTGGCGCGGAAGCCCATCACCGACTGGAAAGCCTACCGTATGCGCCTCAAGGAACTCATGGGTCAGGAAAGCAAGTTCACGCGCTCCCTCTACGAAACCGCCCGCCGCGACCCGCAGCGCGTGGTGTTCACCAACGGAACGCACAGCCGCATAATACGCGCCGCCGTGCAGGCAATGAAGGAGGGGATATGCAAGCCCATACTTCTGGGAAACACAAAGGAAATCACGGAAAAGGCAAAGTCGCTCGACCTCAACATACAGGACATCGACATCATAGACCTGCGCGACGAAAGGCACAGCAAAATGCGCGAGCAGTATGCAATGAAACTCTACGAGCGCGAACAGAGAAACGGCTGCACACTCGAGGAGGTAAGCGACAAGCTATACAATCGCAACTACTTCGGCATGATGATGGTTGACATGGGAGACGCGGACGCCCTCATAACGAGCCTCACGAGCAAGAAGGACGATGTGAAGAACATTGCCAAGGAAGTAATCGGCATCAACCCGCAGTTCAAGCACTTCGGCACAATGCACCTGATAAACTCCAAGCGCGGCACGCTCTTCCTCGTGGACACGATGATAAACCCTCACCCCGACACCGACACCCTTGTTGACCTCGCGCTTTTGAGTGCACACACGGCAAGGTTCTTCAACCGCCAGCCGGTCATAGCAATGGTTTCCTACTCCAACTTCGGCAGCGACAAGGAATCCGGCCCGCGCCATATGCACGAGGCGGTGGACATTCTCCACAAAAACTATCCCGCCCTTGCCGTTGACGGTGAAATGCAGGTGTCCTACGCATTCGACCGCGAGCTGCGCGACAAGAAATATCCGTTCAACAGCCTGAAGGGGAAGGATGTGAACACGCTTGTGTTCCAGTGCCTCAACGCGGCAAACTGCACATACCACATGGTGAAGGCAATAAACCCCGACACCGAGGTCATAGGTCCGATACAAATGGGACTGAACAAGCCGGTGCACTTCACCGATGCCGACTGCTCCGTGCGCGACATCGTGAATATAACCGCAGTTGCCGTAATCGACGCGCTGGTTGAGAAAAAGAAGCTGCAATTGAAGTAAACCGATATGCTGCAAGACGAAAAGCGGCGCATGGTTTGATAACTCTGCCAAGCGCATGGGATAAGGATAATAAGAAAACGGACGGATTTCCGTCCGTTTCTTTTTTGCGCCGCCGCAAATACCGCCAAAATTGCGTAAGGTGCTGGATTTCAAGAAAATGAGTCTTTTGTAAATATCTTTGATAACTTTTTGTTTTTCAGGGGTTTGAAAGCGGCGAAAAAAGGTCTGATGTAATTTGAATTATATCAGACATAATTTTTTCTACATAGGACATAGTTTTTCCTACATC
>CAVCON010000224.1:0-3017 GCA_963603805.1 Oscillospiraceae bacterium | reverse complement strand
TGTTTTGAAGTACACAAATCGTTTTTCAAGAATAAATTCCGTTTTTGATTTTACTTTTCTTCATTCACCGGGTCATATAGTTGCAATATCCATTAAAAAAGCTACAGTTACAATGGCGATGCAATATAAGGAAATGCGCCCCTGTCAAGAGTGGCATTCCCGAAAGAGTATAACAAAACATATTAAACAAAGGAGACTACGGTTATGATGACAAAGATGAATATCAGAAAAGCGATGCTTATCACCATGATGGCACTGTTTGCCACAACTTCCTTTGCGCGATACAGACACTATGGTCATGTATCATCAGCCCCACCATCGCTCTGCTGTGGTAATGGTGGTGGACCGCCCCTCTGTTACCGTCCGCACCATAAACCGCACGAACAAGAAAGACCGCTTGGAGATGGCTTTGGCTTACCTGAAGAGCCACAAATCGCTTAGCGTTTCCGCATACAGAAAGATTACCGGCCTGACAAATGCCACGGCAGAGGCGGAACTTGACGCTTTTGCATTCAGCAGGAGCAACCCCATAAAATTGATCATGGACGGCAAGAAAAAGCTTTACGTTATATGACGGTTGGGGACAAAGACATAATCCGCGCCATTCGGGAGAAGCCCGAAACTGGATTCCGGCTATTGATGCAGAAATACAAGCAGCCTGTATATTGGCATATCCGCCGACTGGTTGTCGCCCACGACGATGCGCAAGATGCCACACAGGAGACTTTCATAAGGGTTTTCCGCTCCTTCGGCAAGTTTCGGGACGAAAATTACTTCCGTGGCTGGATTTTCCGAATAGCCACCAACGAGGCACTACGGCTGATTGGCTCAAGAAAACAGGAGCAAGTTTCATTGGATGCTGACGGAGGCGAGGCAAACCGCATAATGGCTGACAATTATGTGGATTATACCGACTTGGAAGCCGTGAAGCTGCAAAAAGCAATACTTTCGCTGCCAACCAAGCAACAGGCGGCGTTCAATCTGCGCTATTACGATGAACTAAGCTATGAGGAAATAGCGGAAGCGACAGGTTCTACCCCCTCTGCCGTAAAGGCGAATTATCACATTGCCAAGGAGAAGATCATCAAATACATGAATTTGAACGACAGAAAAGTATATTACAACAATGAACAAGGATTTTGATTTCAATAAAATAGGCAAGCGGATGCCCTACACCACGCCAAACGGCTTTTTCGACAAACTCGAGGACGATATTGGGGAGAAGGTGAAGAACGACAAGGCAGCCGTCCCGGAAATGCCGCAAGTTGCGCACAAGGCAGTCAAACGGCATCTCTTTTTTATACGAAGTGCCGTTGCCGTGGCTGCATCCGCCGCTTTGGTTCTTATCGTCAGCAAAAACATCTCCAAAACAAACTCCGCCACCATCAACGATGTTGACCAAGCTTTCAGCCAACTCACGGCTGATGACCAAACTTATCTGAGGGATATTTATAATGACGATGTTTTCATCTGCGAATAAATTCCTCCAAAAGCACAAAGTATAACATAGAAAAGAATTATGAAACGCATTATCAGAACTCTAATCATCGCTATCACGATGACCGCATCCTGTGCCGCAGTCTTTGCACAGGAAAGCTCCTCCCATAACCCCGGACGGAAGCAACGCATCTCGCGTGAGCAACTTGCCGAAGTGCAGGCGAAGCATATCGCCGGCGAGCTGGCTTTCAGCAACGCCGTTACCGAAAAGTTTGTAAAGACCTACTGCGACTGCCAAAAAGAGATTTGGGCTTTGGGACCCCGCCTGCGTTCAAACAAACAGGGAATGTCAGAACAAGAGAACGAGGAGCGCATAAAGCAACGTTTTGCCATGAGCGAGAAAATTCTCAACATACGCAAAAAGTACTACAAGGAATATTCCAAATTCCTTACCCAAACACAGATAGAGAAAGTTTACGAACAAGAGCGCAAGATGATGAACCGCCTTGCCAAAAAAGGACAAAAACGTTCAACACCAAAGCGGCACAAACAATGAAAAACAGAATATTCATACTTTCCGCCCTGCTGGGTTTCCTCGGCTTGGGCGGAATTTCCGCACAAGAAATCACATTTTCCAAGGAAACATTCCCAGCGGGAAACATGACCCTGCCATATCGCAAGACGACCATTCCCGGCACTGGCGACAAGGCTTCGCTCGTAATATACCTGCACGAAGGTTCAAGCAAAGGCGATGACAACGAGACGCAGATGCAAGAACCTGGCATCGATGCCATAAGCACATGGCTGCATGACAACAACCGCAAGGCCATAATGATCGTCCCGCAATGCCCGAAAGACAAGTCTTGGCTCGGAACTACGCAAGACGCCCTTGTACGTCTGTTGCAGACCTACATAGACCGTGGCGTGGCGGATGCCGGCAAAGTTTAATTTTGGGCGGTTCAATGAGCGGAACAGGCACTTGAAACATGATTTCCAATCATCCCGACTTATTTGCGGCGACGATGCCCGTTGCGGGAAACCCGACAGGACTGGACGCTGAAGCCGTATCAAAAACACCGCTTCTCACAGTAATGGGGACGGCGGACAACATAATGAAAATATCCAATGTGGAAACCTTTTTGGCGGAAGCGGACAATTATAACGCAGAATACAAGCTCAACATTGAAGACGGCTGGACTCACGAGGATGTGTGCAAGAAAAGCTATACCTACGAGCGTCTTGGCTGGCTGTTCAAGCACACCAAAGGACAGGCAGCTGGAATAACTTCAATCGCCAACGATGTCATTGCCGTTAATACTGTTTGGTACTCAGTTGACGGGCAAAAACTGACATCCGAACCCAAGCAAAAAGGCATTTACATCAAACTCTCCGTTTATGGCAACGGAAATGTCTCGTCCGTAAAATACTGCGTGAATTAAACCAAACTGTTTGTGGCAAGCGCAATTTATTGATTAAGAGCATATTGTATATATGTAGGGGCGTATTGCATACGCCCTGAATTGCGCCGATTTGTAATGCCGTAGCGGTGGTTTTCGGTGCGGTTCATGCGGTGGTGTACA
>CAVCON010000223.1:0-3038 GCA_963603805.1 Oscillospiraceae bacterium | reverse complement strand
CTTTATAACGATATTCCGAGGCTTTCCAAACGCATGGACAAAATCGGAGAGAATACCGAAATCCTTACCCGCAATTTGAGCCAGCTTGATATCGCCTCTACGCTTGAAAGCGTAAATAAGACCATTGATAACGTAAACAATCTCGCAAATACAATGAACACAAAAATAAACGGAAAAGACAATTCTATGGGCTTGCTGCTTAACGATCGTGGAGTTTACGACAAACTTTATGACACGATGAACAGTGCAAACAGCTTGCTTATTGACCTAAAGGAACATCCCAAACGCTATGTGCATTTCTCTGTGTTTGGGAAAAAGGACAAATAACTTGACAGATGCCATCCATTTCAGAACGCGGCGAAAGAATGCCGCAATCGCCTATACGCAAATTAACGCCGTTAGCCAATGCCGCCAAAGAGAAAGGAATAAAGGTTTATCACCTCAATATTGGCCAGCCAGATTTGCCTTCGCCGGAAAAAGGACTTGAGTCGCTTAAACATATTGACAGAACAGTATTGGAATACAGTCCTTCCCAAGGTTTCAAGACCTATCGGGAAAAGCTCGTGAACTATTATGCCAAATACGATATAGAGGTTACTGCCGATGACATTATAATTACCAGCGGTGGTTCTGAAGCCGTTTTGTTCGCATTTCTGTCATGCTTAAACCCAGGCGATGAAATAATTGTCCCCGAACCTGCTTACGCAAACTATATGGCTTTTGCCGTTGCGGCAGGAGCTGTTATACGTACTATAGCTACAACTATTGAAGAAGGCTTCTCCTTACCAAAAGTGGAAAAGTTCGAGGCACTGATAAACGACCGCACGAGGGCAATTCTGATATGCAATCCCAATAATCCGACAGGTTATTTGTACACGCGAAGGGAAATGAACCAAATCCGCGACATGGTAAAAAAGCATGACCTGTACCTATTCAGCGACGAAGTTTATCGTGAGTTCATATATACAAGCTCTCCATACATTTCGGCATGCCACCTGAAAGGTATTGAACAAAACGTAATACTTATTGATTCTGTTTCTAAAAGATACAGTGAATGCGGAATACGAATAGGTGCGCTCATTACAAAAAACGAGAATGTAAGGAAAGCTGTGATGAAGTTCTGCCAAGCAAGGCTCAGCCCTCCCCTACTCGGACAAATTGTAGCAGAAGCATCTCTTGACGCTGATGAAAAATATACAAGAGACGTGTATGATGAATACGTAGAACGGAGGAAATGCCTTATAGACGGTCTTAACAGAATCCCCGGATGCTATTCGCCTGTGCCAATGGGGGCATTCTATACAACGGCACAACTTCCGGTTGACGATGCCGAGAAATTCTGTGCATGGTGTTTGAGCGATTTCAATTATGAGGGCGAAACAGTAATGCTTGCGCCGGCAGCAGGTTTCTACACCACTCCGGGTGCAGGACGCGACCAAGTACGTATTGCTTACGTACTCAACAAAGACGACTTGCAACGTGCATTGCTCGTTTTGCGCAAAGCCCTTGAACAATACCCGGGAAGAACCATAAGACAATGAACCTTTCATTATTTTTGGCAAAAAGACTTTATTCCGCAGAGGGCAAAACCCAAAGAGCGTCGCTCCCTGCCATAAAGATCGCGATAACAGGAGTGGCTACAGGGCTTGCCGTAATGCTTTTGGCTGTAGCCATAGCCATGGGGTTCAAAAAGGAAATAACTTCCAAGGTGATAGGTTTCGGCTCACACATAGTCATTATGGACGCGACATCATCGCTCGATGAGACAAGCGTTCCCATAGAGGCAACATCCGAGTTTGTGAACAGCATAAAAAAAGAGGGGAACGTAAAACACGTTCAGAGTTTCTCCTTAAAGCCAGGCATTCTAAAAACCGAAAACGAATTTACAGGCGTCTCCCTAAAAGGAATAGGAAAAGGCTACGACATTTCTTTTATAAAAGCACATATCACAGAGGGACATTTGCCTGATTTTTCCAAACAATCTGCGGAAAACGAAATTGTCATCAGTTACAACATAGCCAACTCCCTGAAATTAAAATGCGGAGACAAAGTTTTTGCTTATTTTTTCAAAGACGGTCTGCGCACCAGACGGCTTAAAATTGCAGCCATTTATCGCACGGACTTGTCTATGTTTGACAATATTGTTGTTTATGCCAGCCAGCAAACGGTAAACAAGCTAAACGGTTTCAGCGGCGCACAAGTTTCGGGAATTGAAGTGTCGCTCAACAATTTTGAACAATTATACCAATCAAGCCTTAGAGTTGGCAAAACTGTGGCATACCATAACATAAATGCCAACACCCAGTATGTTTCGTATAATATAAAAGAACTCTATCCCCAGATATTCGACTGGCTCGGACTTCTTAATATCAACATTGCCGTTATACTTATTCTTATGATACTCGTAGCTGGCGTAACAATTGTCAGCGGTTTGCTTATCCTTATTTTAGAACGAACCAGCACTATTGCTTTGCTAAAATCTCTGGGGGCAACTAACACGCTTATACGCAGCACATTCATAAAACTTGCCGTTATAATACTTCTTAAAGGCATAGTCATCGGCAACATTGTCGGTTTGTCGCTCGCTTTTATGCAATACCGTTTCCATATAATAAGTTTGGATTCTGCTTCGTATTATATAGACAGCGTTCCAATTGTTTTTAATCCAATAGCAATTGTCGCGATAAACGTGTCAACTTTCATAATATCCACGTTGGCTCTTGTTGTGCCAAGTTATTTTGCCTCGCGTGTTCACCCATCAAAAGTTTTGCGTTTTGAATAGCACGATGCTTTTTACAAGCAAAAACATTGCCTTCTCATAAAAAAAGGCTAACTTTGCACCGCAAATACGGGGTGTAGCGCAGTCCGGTTAGCGCACCTGCTTTGGGAGCAGGGGGTCGCGAGTTCGAATCCCGCCACCCCGACAATTTCAAGACATTGAAAACAAAAAACCAAAAAGTTTTCAATGTCTTTTTTTGTACACTTTTTCTTGTAACATTTATACCCCGAAAATTTCATTGGATATAGAAAAAACTACG
>CAVCON010000222.1:0-3039 GCA_963603805.1 Oscillospiraceae bacterium | reverse complement strand
GTTTGTTGTTATTCGCCTTTAAGGCAATGGCTCAAAACGAAACCTTGACATCGGGGTTGAACGTTTACATACCTTCGTATGTGGAACGTTTTGACTGGTCGCTGAATTATGGCGGAAACGATGGCGGTTCGAGTTTGGAGGATTACACACAAGAAACGTTGTCGGCGGCAAATGCCACTTTCTCTGAATGCAAACACGGATACCAGTGTGTGGAAGTTGGTGCAAAGAGTGCCAAAGGGACGTTCAAAGTAACGGCAAATGCGGTGGCAAACTCGTATTATACGTTCCGCGTTATGTTGTATGACTCGAAATCTTTCAGTATTAATATAGGCACGTATAACAGCAAGATTGACACTCCGTCTTATCTGCGTGGGAAAATGTCTTCTGATGCGAACTCTTTTGCAGTATCTGCAACGGAAAATAAGTACGACACACATAATTTCTATTTGGACGATGTGTTTTTGTATTCGTTGAACAAGGACAAGGCGGAGTTGTGCAAGGCTTCGAGATTACTGGTCGCGGGAGAACTTGATGGGGCAATGCTGAAGGAATTGCAGGAAATAGCCGCTGTCAACAGCAACCTTACGAGCATAGACTTGAATTCCGCAAATCTGAAAGCGGGTGTTGATAAGGTGGAATTGGCTTTGGCAAATCCGAACTGCCTTATTTACGACCCTAACGGCACTATTGTGACGAACACGTGCAATGTGGTTAAAACAACGTCTTCGAGTACGGAAAAGTATGACATGATAAACAACTGCAAGTGCAACAACCTTGTTATAAAGGACGGCTATCCTTTTGACGCAATGTATTCCTTTACCGCAGAGAAAGCGTCATACGACAGAACTTTTAAGAACACCGAAAGCGGATATATGTCAACGGTCTGTCTGCCTTTCACGGTGGAAAAATCGCAAACAGGCTTGAGAAATATATACGGTTTTACGGAATACAAAAGTGCCAACAATTCCCTCACGTTTGCTTCCTTGGACAAGATAGAGGCGTGCAAGCCATACGTGGTTGAGGTGGTTTCGCCAACACCTTTCGCAGATTTGCACGACGTGTATGTGTATGGAACATCGCCTTTGGATGTATTCAAATGTTCCAAGGGCATATCCACTCCCGATTTGAAGGAAAACAAAAAATACCAGTTCCACGGCACGTTTTCCGGCAAGTCCAAAGTAAAAAGCAGCGAAACGCAGACTGTTTATGGTTTTCAAGACGGTAAGTTTGTGTATGTGGGAACAGAAGATGCGGATGCCGTAAGTTTCAAACCTTTCCGCGCATATTTCACAATAGACAAGGAGGCTCTGCAATCCGCTTCGAGAGAACTTGTGCTTGACGGCGTGGTAAACGGAGTGAAGAACGTAAAGACAGGAGCGGCTACAAAAAGGCAGGACGCTTATAACATCGAGGGAGTGAGAGTTAAAAGCAATGTGGATTCTGCAACATTGCGCAATCTTTCTGACGGAATTTATATTATAGGCGGCAAAAAAGTAATGGTAAGGCATTAGTGTTTATCTTTGCATAAAGGAATATAATAAAAACAACATAGATTATGCTTACAATAAAACAAATCACCGAAGACAAGGAAGGTGTGATAAAAGGTTTGGAGAAGAAGCATTTTGCCGGGGCGCGTGAGGCGATAGACGCAGTATTGCGTCAGAACGATTTGCGACGCGAGACCCAAGGCAAGCTTGACGCAATTCTTCAGGCCATGAATGCCAAATCTAAAGAGATTGGCGGTTTGATGCGCGAGGGGAAGCGCGAAGAGGCTGAGGCTGCAAAGGCGGAAGTTGCCGCAAAGAAAGAGGAATCCAAGAGGTTGGACGCCGAAATGAGTGCAGCCGCAGAAGAAATGAAGCGTATTCTGCTGACAATTCCCAATGTTCCGTATCCCGAAGTTCCCGAGGGAAAGGATTCCAACGACAATGTGGTGGAAAAAATGGGCGGCGCGGAAAAACCGCTGCCCAAAGACCCGCTTCCCCATTGGGAGCTTGCAAAAAAATACGGGTTGATAGACTTTGATTTGGGCGTTAAAATCTCTGGTGCGGGCTTTCCTGTATATACAGGAAAGGGCGCGAAACTTCAGCGTGCGCTCATCAATTTCTTTCTTGACGAGGCGGCTAAGGCTGGTTATCGCGAGGTGCAGCCACCCACGGTTGTAAACGAGGATTCCGGCTATGGCACAGGGCAGCTCCCCGACAAGGAGGGGCAGATGTACCATTGCGAGGTTGACAACCTCTATCTCATCCCCACGGCGGAAGTTCCCGTTACAAACATTTACCGCGATGAAATCCTGAAAGAGGAGGATTTGCCGATAAAGAACTGTGCATACACAGAATGTTTCCGTCGCGAGGCCGGCTCGTATGGAAAGGATGTGCGCGGCTTGAACCGTTTGCATGAGTTCTCAAAGGTTGAGCTTGTGAGGATAGACAAACCAGAACATTCAAAGCAAAGCCATCAAGAAATGCTCGACCATGTTGAAGGGCTTCTGATAAAGCTGGAACTGCCTTACAGGATATTGCGCCTGTGTGGTGGCGACATGAGTTTCACGTCTTCAATATGCTTCGACTTCGAAGTGTATTCCGAGGCGCAGAAACGCTGGCTTGAGGTAAGTTCCGTTTCTAATTTCGACACATATCAGGCAAACCGCCTGCATTGCCGCTACCGCCGTGCAAGCGACAAGAAAATTGAGCTTTGCCATACCCTTAACGGTTCGGCGTTGGCTTTGCCGCGCATTGTGGCTGCGTTGCTCGAAGACAACCAAACACCAGAGGGCATCAAAATCCCTAAGGCTCTGATACCTTATACAGGATTTGATATGATAACAAACGACTGAAACATCATAGATGAGATAAAAAGGAGTGGGTAAGCCCTCTCGCGAATAAAATAACCCGCAGTTTTGGAAAAAAGCCGAAACTGTGGGTTTGTTTTTTCCTAATAATCTTTGCAGCCAATAGGAATGGCAGCAGCCTTAAGTGAAGCAAGCCGCTTTTTGTTATAGCAGAAATTCACGACATTACTGAACAATATTGTAAC
>CAVCON010000221.1:0-3061 GCA_963603805.1 Oscillospiraceae bacterium | reverse complement strand
GATGTAGTTTGAATTATATCAGACATAATTTTTTCTACATAGGACATAGTTTTTACTACATCAAATGTCGTTTTCGCGGTGTTGAGGGAAAAGGGGCAATTTTGGGGTTTGCGCAAATTGTAGGGGCGTATTGCATACGCCCTTTACTCCACCACTTGAACCGCATCGCAAATCGCCACCTCAACATTGCTAACCCGCGCAATTCAGGGCGTATGCCATACGCCCCTACGGAGGCGCAAATTATTGGCAGATTGAATGCTTGGCGATTTTGCGGTATGCCCGAACATAAGTTCCTGCCGTCAGCCGCGCCAGGCTATTTCATTTTTGGCAGGAACTCGGAAACGTCGAGACCGTGTGAGATTAAGTCGCGCACCACGCTGGAGCTTATCGCCGCCAGCGGCGGTTCGGTGAAAAGTATCACGGTCTCTATGCCAGTCAGCTTGCGGTTCATGTCCGCCATGTCGCGCTCGTACTCAAAATCCTTAACCGAGCGCAAGCCGCGAAGAATGAACTTTGCGTTCATGCGCCGTGCAAAGTCAATTGTAAGGTCATCATAACTCTGCACGCTCACCCTCGGCTCGTCCTTGTAGTAGCCTTTTATGGTTTCAACGCGCTTTGCCGTCTCCGAAAGCACCGACTTTTCCTTGTTTACGCCGATGCCTATGAATATGTGGTCGAACAGTTGCAGGCCACGCTTCACCATCGCCTCGTGGCCTATTGTGAAAGGGTCGAAGCTGCCCGGGAAAATTGCAAGTCTCTCCATTGTTGAAATTGTTTATCCGCGCTCAAGGTCTTCAGCCTTGTCCTCCTCAACCACAAGGTTGTCTATAATGAACTTCTGCCGCTCGGGAGTGTTCTTGCCCATGTAGTACGACAGCATTTCGCCCACATTGTCACTCTTGCTTAGCGTAACCTGGTCAAGGCGCATATCCGGACCGATAAAGTTCTTGAACTCGGAGGAATCTATCTCGCCCAAACCTTTGAAGCGCGTTATCTCGGGGTTGGGCTGCAACTTGCGAATAGCCTCGCGCCGCTCCTCGTCGCTGTAGCAATATATAGTTTCGTACTCGGAACGCCCGCCGCTGCGGTTTTTCTTCAGCACCGCCGCTCCCGCCGCGCTGTCGGCGATTTCCACCTTTGACTTTGCCGCGCCGAACTTCTTTTTCTTGTTCCTCACACGGAACAGCGGTGTCTGGAGTATGTAAACGTGCCCTTTCTTAATGAGGTCGGGGAAAAACCACAGGAAGAACGTTATAAGCAGAAGGCGTATGTGCATTCCGTCAACGTCGGCATCGGTGGCCACAATCACCTTGTTGTATCTCAAGCCCTCAAGCCCGTCCTCAATGTTCAGCGCAGCCTGTAGAAGGTTGAACTCGTCGTTTTCGTAAACCACCTTCTTCGTAAGCCCATACGCATTGAGCGGCTTGCCGCGCAGGGAGAAAACCGCCTGCGTGTTGGCGTCGCGGCTCTTGGTTATGCTTCCCGATGCGGAATCGCCCTCGGTTATGAAAATGCAGCTGTCCTCGCGAAACTCGCCCTTGGGGTCGTTGAAATGGTAGCGGCAGTCGCGCAGCTTGCGGTTGTGCAGGTTCACCTTCTTCGCCTTTTCACGCGCCAGCTTGGTAACTCCAGCAATGGCCTTGCGGTCGCGCTCCGAAGCCTGTATCTTCTCGAGTATGGCATCGGCTATCTCGGGGTTCTTGTGCAGGTAGTTGTCGAGGTTTTCCTTTATGAAGTCGCCCACAAACTTGTTGACGCTGATGCCGTTCTCGCTTATCGTGAGGCTGCCGAGCTTAATCTTCGTCTGGCTCTCAAACTGCGGCTCGCTTATGTTCACCGCTATCGCCGCCACGATGCCGTTGCGTATGTCCTGATAGTCGAAGTTTTTGCCGTAGAACTCCTTCAGCGTCTTTGCCACGTGCTCCTTGAACGCGCTCTGGTGCGTTCCGCCCATCGTGGTGTGCTGGCCGTTTACAAAAGAATAGTATTCCTCGCCATACTGTGAGGTGTGGGTGAACGCAATCTCAATGTCCTGCCCCGAAAGGTGGATTATGGGATAGAGCGCGGGGGTTGTCATGTTGTCGGTGAGCAAGTCTTCAAGACCGTTGCGGCTCTGTATCTTGCGCCCGTTGAACATAATCACAAGCCCGGTGTTGAGATAGGTGTAGTTTCTCAACATCGCCTCGATGAACTCGGAATGGAAGCGGTAGTTCTTGAACAACGTGTCGTCGGGACGGAAATAAACGTAAGTTCCGTTCTCCTCGGAGGTTTTCGCCGTGGTGTCGCTCACAAGCTTGCCCTTTTCAAAAACCGCCGTCCTCATTTCGCCGTCGCGGCGTGTGCAGACCTCATAGCGCGAACTCAGGGCGTTGACAGCCTTGGAACCCACGCCGTTCATGCCGACGCTCTTCTTGAACACCGAAGTGTCGTACTTGCCGCCGGTGTTGAGCATACTCACCGCATCCACAAGCGAGCCGAGAGGGATGCCGCGCCCATAGTCGCGCACGGAAACCGACTTGTCATCGTTCATCTCGATCTCTATGCGCTTGCCGGCGTTCATCTTGAACTCGTCAATGGAGTTGTCGATGGTCTCCTTAAGCAGCACATAAATTCCGTCGTCAGCGTGGGAGCCGTCGCCCAAACGCCCTATGTACATACCGGGACGCGTGCGGATGTGCGTGGTGTCGTCAAGGTGCTTTATGCTGCTCTCGTCATACTTCACCTCCGCCTGTGCGCCCTCTGCGGGATTTTCCAAATTCAAAAGTTCTTCTGCCATAAATGTAACGGATTGCCGCCGCGAACACATGGCGGCTTCAAAAGGCAAAAATACAAAAAATCCGCGAGACGGCGCAGGAGGGACACCACACGGCACGCCGCGCAACAGCAACGGCAGCCCCGCCCCATTCCAGCCATAAGATTACAAAAAGACAGCGCAGTTTTGCGTTCTCAATTGCATTTGTTTTTCAGCGCGTTGCAAAGGGGCAAAAAAAGGTCTGATGTAGTTTAAATTATATCAGACATAATTTTTTCTACGTCCTATGTAGTTTTTCCTACATCAAAT
>CAVCON010000220.1:0-3076 GCA_963603805.1 Oscillospiraceae bacterium | reverse complement strand
AAATTATATCAGACATAATTCAAACTACATCAGACCTTTTTTCGCCACTTGCAAGCATCTGAAAAACAAACCGTTATAGCAAGCAGTCTTTACGCGGTTATCTTTTTGAAAACCAATACCTTGCACACGCAGAAAGTGTTCTTGCTATTTTATTCGGCAACATACCGAACACACGATGTTCAATCGTCATCAAACATTCCCTTGAACCATTTTAGTTCCTCGTAGGTTTGTTTTATATCCGAAAGGTCTATATCGAAATTCTTATTAACCTCTCTGGGGTTGTCCATTGTAGAATGCGCAAAAAGCCAATCATAAGTCTTTTGCAAATAAAACAGCCGCGCCAATATGCCATGCGATCCTTTCGCCAACCAATTATAGCGCAGCAGTTTGTCTTTTCCTGCATTCTGCAAACACTCCACAATTCTCTTTGACTGGCTGATGTTTACAGCTTTGTCCGCCGTTCCATGCATTATCCATAGCGGCACGTCCCCCAAGCCTTCTAAATTGTTCAACGAGCATCCGCCACACAAAGCCATCGCCGCCGCCACTTTTTGCGGATACTCACCAACAAAATCCAGCGTGCCATAACCGCCCAAACTCATTCCTATAACATAAACACGAGTAGTGTCCACCCTATAATTTGCTTTCATCCATTCCAGCAAACCATTTATTTTTTCCGGCTTCCAAGCCCCACCGGGATTTTGCGGGGCAAGCACCAACGCAGGAATTATCTTGCCTTTTCCTATGGCATCAAGCACTCCGTACCTCTTAACCCTATTTATATCCCTTCCACAAATGCTCGCTCCATGAAGAAATATAATCAAAGGTGTCTTGTGATCGTCATTTTCATAATCAGCAGGAGTATATACCCAAAAGTTATAGTTGCCCTCAACCTCCCCACTCTTGTCGTAAAAGTTGCCTTGCGGAATTTGCGCATGGCAATACAGCATCTGAAATGCCATATAAAACAGCAACAATGATATTCTTTTCATCTGATAATTATTTCACCAACACTTCACATAACTTTCTTTGCAAAACTCTTGCGTCAAGCACTGACATTTCACTGTTCATTATCGCAAAAGCGAGCAAATGCCCATTTTCTCCGTTACAATACCCGGCAAGAGAACTTATGCCATACGGATGCGAAAGCGTTCCTGTTTTAGCCCTTATCCTCCCTCTTGTCTTTGGTCCTGTCATTTCGCGTGCCAAAGTGCCGTCAACGCCTGAAAGCGGCAATTGTCTGCGAAGCATACTGTATATAGAGGTGTCGCGATAGCCAAAGCGCAGTACAGAAATTAATGCCGCAGGAGACAAGCGGTTTTGTGTACACAAACCACAACCGTCATGAATAACCAAAGAAGAATCCCTTTGCATTAGTTCTTCGGAAAGAAACTTGCGAAGATAAGAGACGCCCGCCTCTGTCGGGTTTGCCTTGGGATTTTCATGTTTTCCTATTGAATAAAGCAGTGCCGTAGCCTGAGTGTTTGAACTGTTTTTCCACATACGTTTTATCACGTCCTCAACAGAACGGCTGTTGCTGTAAACGCATCGCGACCCTTGCGGAACTCTTCCAATCACCACCTGGCTGTCGGCTATGCTAATCCCCTGCCCCCTCATTGCCGCCTTGAGATTTTTCAACACGCCACCACTGCCTTTATAGAACAATCCATATTTTGAAAACGACAAATCCCAAGGATACCAATGCGGTTCACTCTTCACAGGCTCTTTTAGCGCAAGATCCACAACAAATCTTCCCGCAACTTTCCTTATTCCCAACTTTTTTGCCTCTTTAGCAAACACAGGCAGTTCCGAGGCATCCATTTGCGGATCAAGCCCGCCTTTGAACGATATATCGCCCATTAGAACTCCGTTCACAACCTTCCCTCTTGTATATAGCGATGTTGTATATTTATATCGCGTACCCAGCAAATGAAGCCCTGCCACGCCTGTAAGCAGTTTCATGCACGAAGCAGAAGGCAAAGCATCTTTTTCGTTACGATCATAAACTTTCTTGTCGGCGGTAAGGTCGTAAACACAAAAGGCAAACTTTCCGCTTACCCTTGGTTTCTCCGCAAACTCCCCAAGCCGCTCACGCAAATCTTCATCTATCGGAATATTCTTTGTTTGCTTTTGGGCTTTTTCCCTTACTTTATCTGCTTTTTCCCCACAGCCGAATAACGACAAAACACCTAAAGCAATATATGCAAAGACTAACAGTTTATTTTGTTTGGACATTAAATACACAATCGATAATTATTATATGCGAAATTAGTCAATAAAAGACAATGTACAAAACCATACAGAACATTGTTTGAGTATATACCTACTTGCGCAGACATAGCCATTCCGCAACCCGATATTCTTAATGACGCAGGATTTGCCAGAAAAAGCCCATTGTGGTATTGTTTTTTTCTGTTCGGCGAATTTGAATGCCGCTACGCCTCATTCGTTAGCGATAAAAAACGTATATTTGCCTTAGTAATAAAAGAACAAATCATAAAAAGACATGAAAGTTCACGAATACCAAGCAAAATTACTGTTCAAGGATTACGGACTGCCTGTTGCTGACCAAAACATATTGTGCCGCACGGTTGACGAAGCCGTTGAAGCCTACAAAAAAATCGGCGACAAATTTGTTGTTGTAAAGGCTCAAGTTCATACAGGCGGTCGTGGGAAGGCTGGAGGCGTAAAGCTTGCCTCTAACGAAGAAGAGGTAAGAAAGTATGCCAGAGCCATTTTAGGCATGGACATAAAGGGGTACCCTGTTGACCGTGTACTGATAACGCCAGCCGTTGACATTGCTGCCGAATATTACGTCAGCATTATTGTTGACCGCAAAACAAAATGCCCTATATATATGCTGAGCCGCGCCGGCGGAATGGATATTGAGCAAGTGGCAAAGGAAACGCCGGAAAAAATAACCAAGATTGCGATAGACCCGCTCATCGAAGTATCGGACTACAAGGCACGACAGGCGGCATACGCTTTGTTCGACGACAAGTCTATAGTAAAGCAGGCTGTTCCGATTTTGAAAAACCTGTACCGGCTTTTCAAGGAAAAAGACGCCTCGCTTGTG
>CAVCON010000219.1:0-3088 GCA_963603805.1 Oscillospiraceae bacterium | reverse complement strand
CGCCACGTATACCAACTACGTGTACACGACACATTCGTTTTTTATTCGCCCTCAATCATCGGCAGTTTGTATTCTTTCGGGGCGTTTGATTTTGGAGCTTTCTTTTCCTCTTTAGACGAAACGCTTTCCTGCGGTTTGTTTTCTGTATTGCTCTTGTTTGTCTTTTTGGGAGCGATGAACAAAGTCATTCGCTTTTCTTCCAATACAGGCATTTGCTCAACTTTTCCGTATTCCTCCAAATCGCTGGCGAAACGTAGAAGCAAAACTTCACCTTGCTCTTTGAACAGTATGCTGCGACCCCTGAAAAACACATAGGCTTTCACCTTGTTGCCGTCAGAAAGGAATTCTTTGGCGTGCTTCAGCTTGAAATTGTAGTCATGGTCGTCTGTTTGCGGTCCGAAACGTATTTCCTTCACTTCAATCTTCACCTGTTTTGCTTTCATTTCCTTTTGGTGCTTTTTCTGCTGGTAAAGGAATTTCGAGTAATCAATAAGCCTGCATACAGGAGGATTGGCGTTTGGCGATATTTCAACCAAATCAAGGTTCTCGCGCTGGGCCAAGGCTATCGCTTGGTGAGTGGGCATGACTGTGGGTGCGATATTATCACCTACCACACGCACTTCACGCACATGTATCTGTTCGTTTACGCGATATCTGTTTTTAAGTTTATCGTTCTTCATTCAGAGTTTTGTCGGCTTGATGCGGTGTCCCTTTGGTAGGACACCGCCAAAACCGAGTGCAAAATTAATACTTATTTGTTTCTTGGAGAACTTCTTGGGCTATTTTATCTGCAAAATCTTCGAATTTCATTGCACCTTTGTCGCCTTCGCCCTGCTTGCGTACGGAAACTGTGCCGTTTGAGGCTTCTTTTTCTCCGACAATCAGCAGATACGGAATGTGTTGCATTTCGTTGTCGCGGATCTTACGACCGATTTTTTCGCTGCGTGCATCTATTTCCGTACGTACGTTATGCTCATCAAGGTATTGTCTCACCTTTTCTGCGTAGTCGTTGAACTTGTCGGAAATGGGAAGTACTGTAGCCTGAACAGGTGTGAGCCACAATGGGAAGTGTCCGCAGGTGTGTTCCGTGAGGACTGCAACGAAACGTTCCAAAGAACCGAATGGCGCACGGTGGATCATTACCGGGCGGTGCTTTTCGTTGTCCTCTCCCGTGTATTCCAAGTCGAAACGTTCTGGGAGGTTATAGTCAACCTGAATTGTTCCGAGTTGCCAGCGACGGCCTATGGCATCTTTTACCATAAAGTCGAGCTTGGGACCGTAGAATGCCGCTTCACCGTATTCTATGTGTGCATTGAGACCTTTTTCTTTGCAGGCTTCAATTATGGCACTTTCCGCTTTCTCCCAATTTTCATCGCTGCCAATGTATTTGCTGTGGTCTTTCTGGTCGCGGAGTGAGATTTGCGCTTCAAAAGATTCAAATTTCAAGGCGTGGAATATAATCATGATTATATCCATAACGCGCAGGAACTCGGATTTCACTTGGTCGGGACGGCAGAAGATATGTGCATCGTCCTGCGTAAAGCCGCGCACGCGGGTAAGTCCGTGGAGTTCTCCGCTTTGTTCGTAGCGGTAAACAGTGCCGAATTCGGCGATGCGCAGCGGAAGATCCTTGTAGGAGCGTGGCTTGCGGGCATACACTTCGCAATGGTGGGGGCAGTTCATGGGTTTCAGCATATACTCTTCGCCCTCTTCGGGTGTGTGTATGGGCTGGAACGAATCCTTGCCGTATTTTGCGTAGTGTCCGGACGTTACATACAGTTGTTTGCTGCCGATGTGCGGAGTTATTACTTGCAGATATCCGAAACGGTGCTGTATGCGCTTCAGAAAATCGGTGAGCTGTTCGCGCAGAATAGTACCTTTGGGAAGCCAGATAGGCAGGCCTTTACCAACACGCTCCGAGAACATGAACAGTTCCATCTCCTTGCCAATCTTGCGGTGGTCGCGCTTTTTTGCCTCTTCCAAAAGGGCGAGATACTCCTCAAGCATCTTTTTCTTGGGGAACGATATGCCGTATATGCGGGTCATTTGCGGGTTCTTCGCATCTCCACGCCAAAATGCCGCGCTCACGGACGTAACTTTGACTGCCTTTATGGGGGTTGTGTCAACAAGGTGCGGTCCTCGGCACAGATCAACATAATTCCCTTGCTGGTAAATGGTGATGTTGCCGTCTTCGAGTTCTTCAATCAGCTCGCACTTGTATGTCTGCCCCTTTGAACGGAACATTTCGAGTGCGTCTTTTTTGGATATGCTTATGCGCTGGAGGCTCTCCTTGCGCTTTAGCAGCTCCTGCATCTTTTCCTCTATTTTGGCAAAGTCGCTTTCGCGTATAACAGTTCCCTCGGGGGGGGTTACGTCATAATAATATCCGTTTTCAATAGCCGGACCTATGCCGAACTGTGTGCCGGGGAAGAGTTCTTGTACGGCTTCAGCCATAAGGTGGGCTGATGTGTGCCAGAAAGTATGTTTGCCCTCCGCATCGTCCCATGTGAGAATGCTTATTTTTGCGTCTTTTTCAATAGGGCGGCTTAGGTCTTCGGTCTCGTCATCAACTTTTATCGCCAAAGCGGCTTTTGCAAGTTGCGGAGAAATGCCCGCTGCAATTTCAAGTCCTGTAACGCCTTCGTTGTATTGTCTTTTCGAGCCGTCAGGAAAACTTAGTTCTATCATGATGATATTGTTTGTAGTTACTCTGTTATGGGCGGTATTATGCTGTGCGGCAGACCGTCCTTTGGTTTATCATGCAAAGGTAGTGATTTTATTATAAACAAAAACGAATGATGTCCCTTTTAAGACGGATTACATGAAAAAGAGTGGGGGAAATTCGGTAGGAAAAGTAGCGCCTACGGGAATCGAACCCGTGTTCCATGCGTGAGAGGCATGTGTCCTAGCCGCTAGACGAAAGCGCCGTTGGTATGTTGTTGATGCTAATTCCGTGGAATTTTTATTGCATCTGTTTTGCGGAAGCTAGGAGATTCGAACTCCTGGTACGATAACTCGCACGGCAGTTTAGCAAACTGCTGGTTTCAGCCACTCACCCAAACTTCCATTTTGTTAGTGCTAAAACTTT
>CAVCON010000218.1:1507-3091 GCA_963603805.1 Oscillospiraceae bacterium | reverse complement strand
CTATATATATTGTATAAGCAATGCTGCGAAAACACTGTGGTTTTGCAGTGTGGGTGTGGCAAAAGGGAAATTTTGCGGCAAAAAAAACGTCCCTTCGAAAAAAAATCGCCTTGTTGATATTTTTTTACACGAAAGTTATCAAGATATAAAAGTATTTATTACTTTTGCAAATGATTATAAGGCGGCAAATGTGACCGAACGAATATATAAATGATAAATTGATACACTAAATTAGTAATTATGAAAAAGTTAATGTTTGCACTTGCACTCGTAGGCTTTACTACAAGTGCTATGGCGCAGGAAAACGAAATTCCTACGCAAAAGTACAGTGTTGCTACTAACTCGTTCTGGGCTAACTGGTTCGTACAGGTAGGCGGTCAGTTCAATGCAGCTTACACCAACGAGGAGCAGCTTGGCAACAAGAACCCCTTCAGCGTTGATCGCGGAACTTTCGGTTTCGAGGTTGCTGTAGGTAAGTGGTTCACTCCGGTTATCGGTCTCCGCACCAAGTTCCAGGGCATCTGGTCAAAGGCTGTCGTTGACGCTGACAACCACCACGCTTACAAGTATTGGGGCATTCAGGAGGACGTGATGTTCAACCTTTCCAATGCTTTCTGCGGCTACAACGAGAAGCGCGTTTGGAACATCGCTCCTTACGTTGGTATCGGCTATATGCAGCGTATGAAGTCAACCGACGATGCAAATGCAAAGTCTCTCTATCGTGAGCCTTCCTACAACGTGGGTATCTACAACTCATTCCGCATCAACCGCCGTTTGGCTGCTTACCTCGACATCTGGGCACTCGCAGCTGAAGGTTCTTTCGACGGTGTTAACGGAGAAGGCAATACCGACTGGCGCACTCACGAGAAAGTACACTGCCGCTACTGGGACAAGATGGTCGGCGTTTCTGTAGGTTTGAACGTGAACCTCGGCAAGACCATCGGCTGGAACAAGGTTCCCGATGTTGACGCCCTCATGGCAATGAACAAGGAGCAGCTCGACGCTCTCAACGCTTCCCTCAAGGAGCAGCAGGACGAGAACGCACGCTTGCGTAACCTCCTCGCTAACCAGAAGCCCGCAGAGACCAAGACTATCAAGGAATTCGCAACTACTCCGGTATCTGTATTCTTCAACATCAACAAGTCTAAGATTGCTTCACGCAAGGATCTTGTTAACGTTAAGGAACTCGCACAGTATGCTAAGGACAACAACAAGAAGGTTGTCGTTACAGGTTATGCTGACAGCAAGACCGGTACTCCGGCTATCAACAACAAGCTCTCCGAGGCACGTGCTAACGCAGTTGCTGACGAACTCGTTAAGATGGGTCTCAGCCGCGATAACATCATCATCGAGCACAAGGGTGGTGTGAACGACATCAGTCCGTTCTCTTACAACCGCCGTGTAATTGTTAAGCTCCAGTAATCTGAGCGTAACATAACCAAATAAAGGATGCCGCACAAAACTCGTGCGGCATCCTTGCTTTTATTAAGTAAGTATCATATATGTTTGCGAGAGAAAAACGCAGGTATGTGTTCCTATGGTCGGCGTTTGTACTTGTCGCGGTGTTTTCAGTTTCGTGTGCCT
>CAVCON010000218.1:0-1497 GCA_963603805.1 Oscillospiraceae bacterium | reverse complement strand
CTTGCAGGGCATGGCGGAAAAGAACAAGTACGTTGTAAGTCCTGCAACCGACACGCTGACAATACTTCTTCCTGATTACGACAACGAGTTTTGCAGGGTGGGGGTTTACGGAGGCGGCGCGAATTTCATGGCTTCGGATTACGTTATGAACGGCTGCGTGAAGTTTTGCGTTTCCACGCTTCCAGCCGGCAGACACCGCGTGCTTGTCCGTGCGGGCGGCATTGTGGCTGACGAAGTTTTCGTGAAAAGATAGGCTTCCCGGCTTTTGGGGCGTGGACATACAAAACCCGCCCGCTGTTCCTAAAAGAACGGCGGGCGGGTTCTGTTTATATTTTGTGCGGTTACTGTTTCGAGGCGAAATATTTTGCCTGTTCCTCAATCAGAGCCTTATCGTCGAAATAGTCAATCCGCATAGCCTTGCGCACATCGGCGAGTGTTTGTGCCGCCACCTCACGTGCCGCTTCGCTTCCCTTTTTCAGGATGTCGTAAACGGCGGGAATATCCTTTTCGAACTCCTTGCGGCGTTTGCGCATCGGTTCGAGCGTCTCCTCCATAACGGCCTGCAAAAGTTTCTTCACCTTTACGTCGCCCAAGCCGCCACGTCTGTAATGCGCCTTCAGCTCGTCAAGGTTTGCGTATTCTGGCAGGTAACGCTCAAAATGCTCGTCCTTGCAAAATGCGTCGAGGTATGTGAAAACAGTATTGCCCTCCACTTTCCCGGGGTCGGAAACTTTCAGGTGATCTGGGTCGGTGTACATGGAACGTATCTTCTTGCTCACCTCGTCCGCGCTGTCGGAAAGGTATATGCAGTTGCCGAGCGATTTGCTCATCTTGGCTTTGCCGTCGGTTCCCGGAAGGCGCATACTCGCCTCGTTCTCGGGCAACATAATCTGCGGCTCAACAAGCGTGTCGCCGTAAACGTTGTTGAAACGCCTCACAATCTCCACCGTCTGTTCCAACATAGGCTTCTGGTCTTCGCCAACGGGTACGGTCGTTGCCTTGAACGCCGTTATGTCTGCGGCTTGGCTTATGGGGTAGCAGAAAAAGCCCACGGGTATCGTAGTCTCGAAGTTGCGCATCTTGATTTCAGTTTTCACCGTCGGGTTGCGCTGCAGGCGCGAAACGCTCACAAGGTTCATGTAGTATTCCGTGAGTTCATAAAGCTCGGGAATTTGCGTCTGTATGAACAGCGTGGATTTTGCCGGGTCAAGGCCAGCCGAAAGCCAGTCGAGAGCCACCTCGATTATGTTCTGGCGTATTTTCTCGGGGTTCTCCATGTTGTCTGTCAGAGCCTGTGCATCGGCTATGAAGATGAAAATCTTCTTGAAATCCCCCGAGTTCTGCAATTCCACACGTCTGCGCAGCGAGCCGACAAAGTGCCCTATATGAAGGCGGCCGGTGGGACGGTCGCCGGTGAGAATAACCTTTTCTGTACTCATAGATATAAATTTTGCGGTTGCAAATTTACTCAAAATCGCGCTAACCGCGAAGTTCGCC
>CAVCON010000217.1:0-3096 GCA_963603805.1 Oscillospiraceae bacterium | reverse complement strand
CGCGAGTCCTTGCTGTGTTATTTTGAGTAACTTTGCAAATAATAAGTGCTGCCTGGAACTCCGGGCGTTTTTCAAAGAAAAGGATGCGCGTTTTGTGGTGCGCGTCAAAGTGGAATTGAAATATGGAGCCTCTAAAACATGAATGCGGCGTGGCGTTGGTGCGCCTTTTGAAGCCGCTTGCATATTATCAGGAAAATTACGGCACCTGGCGTTACGGGTTGAACAAGCTCTATCTTATGATGGAGAAGCAGCATAACCGTGGTCAGGAAGGTGCAGGGCTTGCCTGTGTGAAAATGAACGCTCCTGCGGGAGAGGAATATATTTATCGCGAAAGGGCAATAGGCAATAC
Organism: Oscillospiraceae bacterium; assembly: GCA_963603805.1. Classification (GTDB taxonomy): domain Bacteria; phylum Bacteroidota; class Bacteroidia; order Bacteroidales; family Bacteroidaceae; genus UBA6398. The sequence goes on along the minus strand of CAVCON010000217.1, from coordinate 2,747 downwards.
TGCCATACAGGAAATTTTCGGCACGGTTGCGGACAAGCTCAACGGCATCTCCGCAGAGCATGAGGCTGATGCCACCTATGCCGAAAAGCATCTGCCGTATGCGGGCGAAATATACATGGGGCATTTGCGGTATTCCACTACTGGGCGTGCCGGCTTGGCTTACATCCATCCTTTTTTGCGCCGCCACAGTTGGCCCGCGAGAAACCTTTGCGTGTGCGGAAACTTTAACATCACGAATGTGGAGGAGGTTTTCGAACATCTTGCATTGCAGGGGCAGCATCCACGCTACAATGCCGACACGTATTTGCTGCTTGAACAACTCGGACATAGGCTGGACAGGGAGAACGACAGGATATACAAGGATGGTGTTGCCAAAGGCTGCGAGGGAAAGCTGCTTTCGGAATTCATAGAAAACAACATCGACATAGCCAAAGTGTTCCGCGAGGCTTCCCCTTTGTGGGACGGCGGCTATGTGATTTGCGCCATAACAGGAAGTGGCGAGACTATCGCCATGAGAGACCCATGGGGCATACGTCCCGCCTTTTGGTATAAGGACGATGAGCAGGTTGTGGTTGCTTCGGAGCGTCCTGTGATACAGACATCTTTCAACGTGGGCGTTGACAAGGTGAACGAATTGAAGCCTGGACAGGCAATAATCGTAAGCAAGAGTGGCGAAGTGCGTTTTGAGCAGATAATAGAGCCAAAGCGTTATGCCGCCTGTTCGTTTGAAAGAATTTATTTCAGTCGCGGAAGCGATACCGACATATACAGGGAGCGCAAGGCTCTTGGCGCGGGTTTGCTGAACCAGATATTGAAGGCTGTTGACGGAGACCTTGACCACACGGTTTTCTCTTTCATCCCCAACACGGCAGAGTCCGCCTTTTACGGCATGACGGAGAGCTTCAACGAATATCTCAACAAGAAAAAAGTGGAGGCGATTGAGGCTTTGGGACACAGCCCCCGCCACGAAGAACTGTTGGAAATTCTCAACCGCCGCGTGCGCCAGGAAAAAGTGGCGTGGAAAGACATCAAGATGCGCACCTTTATAGCCGAGGGAAACAGCCGCAACGACCTTGTGGCGCACGTGTACGATATAACGTATGGTAGTGTGCGTCCCAATGTTGACAATCTTGTTATTATAGATGACAGTATTGTGAGGGGGACGACTTTGCGCGAGAGCATCATTCGGATACTCGACAGGCTTGAGCCGAAAAAAATAGTTGTGTGTTCTTCCGCCCCACAGATACGCTACCCGGACTATTACGGTATAGATATGCCGAGCCTTCAGGAGTTCATCGCCTTCAGGGCGGCTATGTGTCTGCTTGACGATGCCGGCAAACGGTATGTAATATCCGAGACCTACAGGAAATGCAAGGAACAGCTCATGCTGCCGGATGAGAAGATGCAGAACTGTGTGAAGGGGATATACGCCCCATTTACGGATGAGGATATTTCGTGCAAAATGGCGGATATGCTTAAAGCAAAAGATGTGAAGGCGGAAATATCTATAGTGTTCCAGACTATAGACGGACTTCACAAGGCTTGTCCGAAATCTCCGGGCGATTGGTATTTCAGTGGAGACTATCCCACACCGGGCGGCGTGAGGCGCGTGAATCGGGCTTTTGTGGACTATTTTGAGAACATATATTTGAAACAGAAAAAATAAAGCCGGCGTAAGCAGGCCTACCCAAAATATTACGAAATGAGAAAAGTAACACTTCTATTAGACGACGGAACGAAATTTCATGGTTATTCGTTCGGTGCCGAACATCCAGTGGCAGGTGAAGTCGTTTTCAACACAGCAATGTCCGGCTACCCGGAGAGTTTGACAGATCCGTCTTATGCCGGCCAGTTGCTAACGCTTACATATCCGCTTATTGGCAACTACGGAGTGCCGCCTTTCAGTGTAGAGCCAAATGGCATTGCCACATATATGGAAAGCGACAAGATATATGTGTCTGCCCTCATCGTGAGCGAGTATAGCGATAACTACAGCCATTGGAGCGCGGTGGAGAGTCTTGCGTCATGGCTTAAGCGCGAGAATATTCCCGGCATCACAGGTATAGACACGCGTGCGCTTACAAAAGTGTTGCGCGAGCATGGAGTGATGATGGGCAAGATACTTTTTGACGATGAACCTGAAAACGTGCCTACGGCAGACTATAACGGAGTAAACTTCGTCAGCAAGGTTTCCTGCAAGGAAGTTATAAGATACAATACTGGAGCGGACAAGAAAGTTGTTCTTGTTGACTGCGGCGTTAAGAATAATATTTTGCGTTGTCTTATAAACAGGGGTGTTGAGGTTATACGTGTGCCATGGGACTATGACTTCAACGATTTGGAGTTTGACGGTCTATTCCTCGCAAACGGTCCTGGCGACCCGGACACTTGCTCAAAGACCGTGGAGAATATACGCAAGTTCCTTGGTAACGCTACTGTGCGTCCGTGTATGGGAATTTGTATGGGCAATCAGTTGCTTTCAAAGGCGGCTGGGGCAAAAATATATAAATTGAAATACGGGCACCGCAGCCACAACCAGCCTGTGAGGGAGGTTGGCACAAGCCGTTGCTTTATAACGAGCCAAAACCACGGCTATGCGGTTGACGCAGCCACTTTGCCTGGCGAGTGGGAAGAACTTTTCGTGAATATGAACGACGGCTCAAACGAGGGCATACGCCATAAAAAACGTCCTTGGTTCAGTGCGCAGTTCCACCCCGAGGCTTGCAGTGGGCCGCTCGACACCGAGT
>CAVCON010000216.1:2654-3122 GCA_963603805.1 Oscillospiraceae bacterium | reverse complement strand
CCATTGACCACGAGTTCCTGGCTGCCACGGCGGAGGCGATGGTGCAGGTCGTTTTTATACAGATTATCCTTAAAAGATTTTTCTAATCATTTCAAAACAGTTTCTACATCGGACGTAGAAAAAACTACATCAGATATAATTTTTTCTACGTCCGATGTAGTTTTTGCGGTTTCAGCATATAATTTTTGCCATTGGGATTAGGTGCATAAAATATATAGGGTAGAGGTTGCTTTGATAAATATCGGAACGCAAAAGCATAGAGGTGTGATACCCTCCATTTAGTACGTTTAATGTGATTAATATACAATAGGTTGTAACATCAAATATCAACTCTTTTTCTTTGTTTTTTACTGTAACAATTCTTCGTGCGAATAAGATTATTTGCGAAATAAATTTGCAGATATGAAAAATGTGCTTACATTTGCACACCAAAAGTTGATTTGTGCAAAAAATGAAAGAAGAGAATAT
>CAVCON010000216.1:0-2615 GCA_963603805.1 Oscillospiraceae bacterium | reverse complement strand
AATACAAGGATGTTGCACGCAAAATAGAGAAACTGCATATAATTTTCAAAGAGGCGGGAATCTCTAAAGGTGATAAAATTGCAGTTTGTGGCAGAAACAGTTCGCAATGGGCTGCTGCCTTTTTGTCGATTTTGACGTATGGGGCTGTTGCAGTGCCAATACTTCACGAGTTCACGCCTGAGCAGATATATAATATAATAGAGCATTCTGAAAGCAAGTTGTTTTTTGTGGGAGACCAGGTGTGGCCAGATTTGGATGCTGATAAAATGCCTCGCTTGCAGGGAATATTTGGATTGCACGACTTTTCCTTGATGGTGAGCCGTTCCGACATGATAACAAATGCCCGCGAAAGACTGAACGAACTGTTTGGAAAAAAGTATCCCAAAAATTTCCGTAAGGAACACGTGGCATACAGGCGCGATGAACACGAGGAACTTGCAATGATAAACTACACGTCGGGGACAACAAGCCAGTCAAAGGGCGTTATGATACCTTATCGTGCAGTTTGGAGCAATATGGATTTCGCCAACGGTGCACTTGGCGTGAGCATACACGAGGGCAGCCGTGTGGTGTCCATACTTCCTATGGCCCATATGTACGGCATGGCTTTTGAATTCTTGTATGAGTTCATATCGGGGGCGCATGTGTTTTTCCTGACCAAAAATCCGAGTCCGACAATTATATTCAAAGCGTTTAGCCGTATAAAGCCAGATTTGATCGTTTCTGTGCCGTTGATTTTGGAAAAGGCACTTCGCAGGGCGGTGCTCCCCAAATTGCAGACCCCGAAGATGAAGTTGCTTATGCGTATGCCCTATGTTAAAGACAAAGTGGTAACAGCCATAGGAAACCAGTTGACGGAAGCTTTCGGAGGGAAGTTCTACGAGGTGATTATTGGCGGAGCTGCATTGAACAGGGACATTGAGGAATTTCTGCACAGAATACATTTTAGATTTACCATAGGTTATGGGTTGACGGAATGCGCCCCGATTATCACCTATGCGGATTGGACCATGATACCCAACGGCTCGTGCGGTCGCCCTGTAAAGCACATGGAAGTGAAAATAGATTCGCCGGATCCGCAAAACATTGCTGGTGAAATCATGTGCAAGGGTATAAATGTAATGCTCGGGTATTACAAAAACCCGGAGGCAACTGCTGCCGCGATAGACAAAGATGGCTGGATGCATACGGGCGACCTCGGTCTTATGGACGAATATGGCTATGTATATATAAAAGGACGCTCCAAGAATATGTTGCTTGGTTCTTCCGGTCAAAACATATACCCGGAAGAGGTGGAGGGCAAATTGAATATGTTGCCTTATGTGGAAGAGAGCATAATGATTCAAAAAGGAAACCGCTTTTACGCTTTAGTGTACCCTGCGGAAGAATTGGTAAAAGCCAATGGGTTGGATCGCACGCAGCTTGCGGAAATAATGGAACAAAACAGACGCGAGCTAAACAGCGAACTTCCCACTTATTCCCAATTGTCGGGAATTAAAATTGTAGAACAGGAATTTGCGAAGACTCCCAAGAGAAGTATAAAAAGATATCTGTACGCAGATTACAACGTCGATTAATATGAGAACGGAGCGGGATTTAATCCTGCTCCGTTTCGTAATCCACACAACTGCGCTCCGAAATCAAAGGCTTGAGGATGTTTGCCACGTTTATGTGCAAATGATTTTTGCCGTATTCAATGACATCCTGCAATGTCTTGAACTCTCCATTGAGGCAGATGTCCCATTGCTCATTATGGTTCATGTTTATCCCAACCTCTATGTTTTGTATGGTAGGGATTGATTTTTTCAGTTCCATAATGCCTTTGCGAAAAGAGTTCGCCGCTTGAGTACGCACGTCCGCGCTTATGTTGTCGCGAAAACGAAATAATACGATATGTTTTACCATTTTCATCAGAGTTTTTACCAGAACAAAGTTAGGGATATTGTATAAAACAGCCAAACTTATGGATATATGGTGTTCTAAATTTGTATCTTTGCGGTATAAGAAATGACTTATGAGTAGAAAAAACAAACCATTGCCTTTATATAAAGATGTGGAAATAACGGCAATTGCAGCCGAAGGCAAAGCTGTGGCAAAAGTGGATGAACTTGTTATATTTGTTCCGTTTGTAGTGCCTGGAGATATTGTTGACATTCAGGTTACACGCAAAAAAAACAAGTATTGCGAAGGAGTGGCAGCCGTTGGCAAAACCTCAAATACGAGGAACAACTAAAATGGAAGCAACAGACAGTTAGCGATGCATTGCACAGAATAGGCAAAATAGAACTTCCGCAAATTATGCCTATAATAGGAAGCGGCAAGACTAAGGAATTCAGAAACAAACTTGAGTTCGGATTTTCAAACAAACGCTGGCTTACCAAAGAGGAAATTGCGGAAGCAGTTGTTTATGACAACATGAATGCCGTGGGTTTTCATGTTCCCGGAGCTTTTGACAAAATTATAGATATAGACTATTGCGGCTTGATGGATGATTGGCAGAACAAAGTTCGTAATGAGGTTAGAAAGTATGCTTACGAAAATAATCTTTCTTTTTTCAATATCCGCCAGCACGAAGGGCTGCTAAGAAATATGATGCTCCGCAAAACTACCACAGG
>CAVCON010000215.1:0-3180 GCA_963603805.1 Oscillospiraceae bacterium | reverse complement strand
CACTTACCGTCTCTTTACTTACAACCGGGTCTTTTTCTTTAGTTACGATCCAATTGTTCGTAAACTGAATGCTTGCTGATGTATTCCGGCACAATCGCCTTCATTTTCTTCACCACCTTCATCCTGTCAAACTCATAACTTGTCTCAATCAAGTCGTCTATTGCCTTGGCAACCTCCTCGTAGTTGTACTCACGCACTTTTGCCACCTTGATTTTGGGGTTGAATGTCGGTATCGTAAGCTCCTCGTCGTTCAACACTTCTTCGTACAATTTTTCTCCGTCCCTAAGCCCAATGTACTCCACTTTTACATTAACCATGCCGCTAAGCCGTATCATCCTATGAGCAAGATCTGAAATCTTCACAGGCTTGCCCATATCAAAAACGAATATCTCCCCGCCTTTGCCCATAGTCCCAGCCTCAAGCACCAACTTGCACGCTTCGGGTATCAGCATGAAATACCTTATTATGTCAGGATGCGTTACCGTTACAGGCCCGCCGGCCTTTATCTGCTCCCTGAACAATGGTATAACAGAGCCGTTCGAGCCTAACACGTTTCCAAAACGTGTGGTTACAAATTGGGTGTGTCCCTGCACCAAGCCCTCTTTCTGTGCCTTGTTCAAACTCTGCACATAAATCTCGCAAATGCGCTTTGAACACCCCATTACGTTTGTAGGGTTTACGGCTTTGTCGGTTGAAATCATCACGAATTTCTTCGCGCCATACTTCACCGCCAAATCAGCCACAATTCGAGTTCCGTCTATATTGTTTTCAACGGCTTCGCACGGATTGTCCTCCATCATGGGGACGTGCTTATAGGCTGCCGCATGAAAAACATAGTCAGGGCGGTATGTCTTGAAAATGTTTTCCATCCGTTCCTTGCGGCAAATGGTCGTTACTATTGTTTCGCACTTCACTTCGGGAAACTCACGGCGCATCATCAGACGAATGTCGTGCGAGGGCGTTTCCCCCTCATCCACCGAGACTATTCTTCCCGGATTGAACTGCGCCACCTGTTTCAAAATCTCACTGCCAATAGAGCCGGCAGCCCCGGTTATCAGGACAGACTTCCCTTTTAGCATTTCGGCTACAGAACCGAGGTCAACGTTTATTTCATCACGGGGCAGCAAATCCTCTATCTCAACCTCGCGGAATTTCCTTGCATTCAAATCGCTCTTGCCGTCCCACTTTTCGGCAGAATCTATTGTATAAATAGCAATGCCGGCATCTATGAGCGCGTCCACAAAGTTTACGTCATTAACAAAAGCCGCCTGTTTCAATGGCGAAACAAGCAAGGCTTGGATTTCATGGTGTTTCATGAAAGGAATAAGCTGACTGTCTTTTGGGTGAACCTTTACGCCCATAAGAATTTTGCCAACCATATCGCTTTCATCACTCACAAAACCGCAAAGGCTGTATTTCTTAGGTTCTTCGCTGTTTATGTTTTTTGCCAGCCCTATTCCCCCGCGCTTCACACCGTATATAAACACCCGTTTGGCAGTGTTTGTCGCGACAAAATGGTCATAAACATATTTCACAAACACCCTCAACGCCCCCATAAGCGCAGTGCCGATTACAAAAATCCCGATCAACTCACGTATTCTTATCAGAGCAAACCACTCGTCGATGTGAAAAAAAGCGCGCATACAGGCAATCAGCACTGTTCCTATAAACATGGCTACACCTATGCGGTATAAATCCACGAAAGAGGAATAGCGCAGCACTCCTTTGTAAGTGTGCATTATTCTGAACCCCAAAATATAAAACAGCAAGTAAAGGCAAAGCGTCTTGCCTATAGAAAACAACGCTATATTAGGACCGCGATCAATTACGATGCAGAGTATGGCAGCAAAGACCACAATGCCGCAATCCGCCAGCAATATGCACCAATAAGGAAGCACATTCCTGTCAAAAATCCAACTGGTTATTTTTTTGTACATACAACTTGCGGTTATTGGCAGAACGACATTATTTTTTCTATTATGTATTTCGCATCATCCTCGCTCACGCACGGCCCGCTCGGCAAGCACAGCCCTGTTTTGAACAATGCTTCGGAAACACCGTTCACATACGCCGGGGCATCCTTATACACTGGCTGCAAGTGCATGGGCTTCCACAGCGGACGGCTTTCCACATTGGCTTTGTCGAGAGCCATACGCATTGCCTCCACATTGCGATTTGGTTCGCAATCGGTGTGTGCGCAGCAAGACCTGTGCACCGTTCCAGCCGCGCCTCCCACCGCGCCAGAAACCACACTTCCGTAAGCGTTTTCCTCACCAGCCACATGGAGTTCCGGGGAAAGGGTTATCGTGCTAAGCCAAAAGTTGGAATCGCATTTGTCATCCCAATTCTTATGAAAAGATATACCCTCACTGTGTTCAAATGCCTCGGCGTAAATTCCCGCTATTTTGTGATGATGCGAAATATGCTCTTCCAGCACCGTCATCTGCCCTCTGCCAATCCCGGCGCAAACATTGCTCAGACGGTAATTGTAGCCTATTTTTTCGTGCTGGTAATAGGGGTATGACTCGCGGGCCTGGGTTGCATAGAACATCACACGGTCTTTGGCTTCTTTGTCCGGGCACACCAAAGCTCCCCCGCCGCTTGTCGTTATCATTTTGTTGCCGTTGAAACTCAAGACCCCGTATTTTCCGAATGTTCCGCAAACGCGCCCTGCATATTTGGAACCAAGCCCTTCTGCGGCATCCTCTATCACAGGTATTTCATATTCTTGCGCAACAGCCATTATTTCGTTTATTTTTGCCGGCATGCCGTAAAGATAAACGAGAATTATTGCCTTCGGCTTTTTCCCGGTTTTGGCTATACGGTCTTTTATCGCCTCTTTAAGCAACGCGGGATCCATATTCCAACTGTCTTTTTCGCTGTCAACAAAAACAGGGGTCGCGCCCAAATATGTTACAGGGTGGCTGCTCGCACAAAAGGTGAAGCTCTGGCAAACCACTTCATCGCCGGGCAATACGCCAATGTCAACAAGGGCAAGGTGAACCGCCGAAGTTCCTGAACTTAAAGCGACCACCTCTTTGTTTTCCCCAACAAAAGTTTTCAGGTCTTCTTCAAAGCCATTTACGTTCGGTCCAAGAGGAACAACCCAATTCGTGTCAAACGCCTCTTGAATATATTTCATTTCGTTGCCGCTCATGTGGGCGAGGCATAGATATATCC
>CAVCON010000214.1:0-3194 GCA_963603805.1 Oscillospiraceae bacterium | reverse complement strand
GGAGAAAACAAATCCTCCTGTCAACATATCATGCCGTTATTTCAAATATTCCACCGAATTTGTTATTTGGGCAAGAAAGATGCAGAAAGTGCCGCATAAGTTCAACTATGACTTGATGAAAGAATTGAATGGGGGAAAGCAAATGACAGACGTGTGGCGTATGCCGGCTATCGGACGTTGGGAAAAGGCTTGTGGCAAACATCCCACGCAAAAGCCTTTACGCCTTCTTGTCCGCACCATTCTTGCTTCCACCGATAATGGCGATTGGGTGTTTGACCCTTTTTGCGGCAGTTCGACAACAGGCGTTGCCGCAAATCTGTGCGGACGACGGTTTGCAGGAATAGAACAAAATGAGGACTATTGCAGATTGTCTAAATCAAGGCGCGAGGAAATGGAAAAAACAGAGGCTTATGAAAGCCTCGTCAAACATATAGAGGATTTGCAGGTGCTGAAATACAATGCTGTTGTAGGTGAACAGGCAAGCGGGTATGTGCAAATGCCATTTTAGGAAGAACAAAATTTATAGCGAAATGACAAGAAATATATTCAGGAATGTGATTTTTGCGCTGGTGGTTGCTTATGGTTGCGGCGCAACGGCATACGCGCAAAAAGTTGACAAAAATGTTTACACGCGGGGCGGAATAACGCAGATGAATCCCGAAGAGCGCAAGGTTGCCCTTGTGTTCGCAGCCGCCGACATGGCTGACGGGGCGGACACCGTCATAAGCACGCTGAAGCGTTACCGCGTGCGGGGGCATTTCTTCTTCACCGGGAGGTTTTTCCAAAAGTTCCCCGATGTGGTGAGGCGGCTTGTGAAGGACAAGCACTATGTTGGCTGCCACGGATATTCCCACCTGCTTTATTTCCCCTGGGACAGGAGCGACACGATGCTTGTAAGCCGCGCCGAGTTCTGCGAGGACATCAACAAGGCATACGAGACAATGGCACCGTTTGGCATAAAGAAAAAGAAGGCGTACTATTTCGTCCCGCCCTACGAGCATTTTAACGACACCGTTTCGGCATGGGCGAGGGAAGTGGGCTTGCAACTTATAAACAACACCTATGGCACGCTGACCTACGGCGACTATACAACGCCCGACATGGCTCGCTATTACAGCAGCGACTACATTATGGAGCGCACCATGCGCATGGCCGCAGAAAAGCCGAACGGCATAAACGGTCATATACTGCTCATACATTTCGGCACGAGCGAAAGGCGCACCGACAAGTTCTACAACCGCTTGCCGCAGCTCATAGAGGGTTTGAGGGGAATGGGCTATGAGTTTGCCGACCTTTCAAAGGTGATACCCAAGCCCTGATTAAAGTTTGCCCGCATCGCGGTAGCTGAAGAATGTTCCGCCGCTCACTATCACGTGGTCTTGCAGCGTTATGCTCATCAGCTTTCCCGCCTCGGCAACCCTGCGGGTGAGGTTGTCGTCAGCCTTGCTCGGATTTACGTTTCCCGACGGATGGTTGTGCACGAGGATTATCGACGTTGCGCCGGCGGTTATCGCCTCGCGCATTATAATACGTATGTCAACCGAGCTTTCCGTAATTCCACCCTTGCTTATCTGCCTGTCGCCGATAACCTGCAACCGCGTGTTCAGGAGCAGCACCCAGACTTCCTCGTTCCGCTTTCCGGCGAGTTTGGGCGCAAAGTAATCGCTCACCTTTGCGGGGTCGGTCATCTGCGCAAGCTTTTCAACGCCCTCGGCCTGCATGAGTTTTGCCATTTGGCACGCAGCCTTTATCGTTACAGCCTTTGCCGGACCTATTCCCTTGTATTTTTGCAGGTCCTCAAGGCTTTTTGCGGAGAGGGTGCGCAGGTTGTCGCCGCAGTCGTGGAGTATGCGCTGCATGAGCGACACGGCGTTTTCCTCGTCGTTTCCCGAACCTACGAGAATGGCAAGCAGCTCGGATTTTGACAGTGCCTCTGCCCCATGCCGTAGCAGCTTTTCGCGCGGGCGGTCGTCCTCTGAAAGTTCCTTTATGCTGACTTTCATTTGTAGAAGTTGTCTTTGAACGCCTCGAATTCCTTTTCCTTTAAAAGGTTACGCCTTACACTTGCCACAATGAAGCCGCTGCCGTAGCCAATGAGCTGTATGAAGGCGGCGGGGATGGAAAGCAGTGCCACACGGAGGTTTTTGAAATTTGCCAGACTGCCGAGAAAAACGAGCAGGGCGTAGAGCGCGAGCGGCAAGATGCTCCACAGGCACGCAAAGCCCCCCACAACCAGCACGAAGCAGCCCACGGTGAACAGTGCGGGCAATGTGTGCACAAGTTTCATTGTTCCCGGGTGGCGTTTCTCGAGGTTTATGCGCGCTATGCCCGAATTGTGAACCTGCTTGAAGAACTTGCGGAAATCCGTGCGGCGTTTGTGCCACACCCATGCCTGTGGTATGAGGCACGCCTTGTAGCCGTTTTCCACAATGCGGTAGCTGAAGTCGATGTCCTCGCCGAAGCGCATGGGCGAGAATCCGCCGAGTTTTTGGTAAACCTCGCTGCGTATTCCCATGTTGTAGGAGCGCGGGTAGAACTTGTCCATCTTCTTTTTCCCGCCGCGTATTCCCCCCGTGGTGAAAAACGATGTCATTGCATAGCTAATGGCTTTCTGCACCGGCGTGAACGAGTCGGCGGCTTTGTCAGGCCCGCCAAAGGCGTCGCACCCGAGTTTTTCAAGCCCGCTGTCAACAGCCTCGAAATACCCCGGCGGCAGCACAACGTCGCTGTCGAGGATTATGAGCCATTCCCCCGAAGCCTGCTGTGCTCCGTAGTTGCGTGCGGCGGCAGGACCTCCGTTCTCCTTGTAAAGGTATGTGGTGTGCAGCCGGTTCTGGTAGCGTGCCACAACCTCCTCGCAGGTTGTTTGCGAACCGTCCTCAACTATCACCACCTCAACGTCGGGGCGCGGTTGCGCGGCTATGCTTTCCAGCAGCTCGCCCACTTCGTCCGGGCGGTTGTAAACAGGGATTATTATTGAATACTTCATAATGCTGCAAAAATAAGCATTTTCGCAAAAGCCACAGACGGGAGAACGGAAAAAATGGCTGTGGCGGAATTTTTGCCCCAACAGGACGGCGAAAATTTTAACGCGCTGTGTTTAAAAGGAATATCCATAAATGGAATGCCTGCTGTAACGATTTGTTTTCCAGGTGTTTGCAACTGGCGAAAAAAGGTCTGATGTAATTTGGATT
>CAVCON010000213.1:0-3194 GCA_963603805.1 Oscillospiraceae bacterium | reverse complement strand
GGGTGAACAGCCTTGACAACCTTATAAAGGAAATCAAGAGCCAATGTGAAATAAAGAAAGGTCCTTACTATGCCATTCTTGCGGCAGACCCAGGCATGGAACTGCGGTTGCAGAGTGTTTCAACCGAAGACACAAGGGCTGCAATCGCGGAACTGCAAAAGGAGCTTGTGCGGTTGAGGATGCGTTTCAGCCGCAGAAACATTTCGTTGCAGGTGTTCGGTATGGCGGGTAGCGGCAAGAGTACCTTTATACAAAGCGTTACGGGATTGGGCAATGATGTGGTACTTGCCAGCGAGGGAGGACACTGCACCGGCGTTTCCTCTTTCATCTATAACTCTGACCATTTCGAGGCCCGTGTATATCTCTATACGGAAGACGAAATGCTTGCCCTGTTCAACAAGAATCTGGAGGCTTTGGAAAGAAAGTTCAATCCTGCGGCAACGCCTAAGCCGCTTGGCAGTTTTGCCGAAATACGTGATTTCAAGATTGAGGACGTTGGGCTTCCCGCAACAATGGACGGCCGCCTGTCTGTAATGAAATATGTGGAGAACTACGCGCTCATCCGCAACCTTATTTCGGGACTTGACGCGGACGGTATGCCGCTTCAAGGCTTGGAACACGATGCTCAAAGCCACAAGTACGTAAAGATAACAGACCCCGCCCAAGTGCAGCAGTGGGTGGCGCAGCACAATGGGCATCACACTTCAGACCCGAATTATGTTGCCTACACCAACTATCTTGCCGTTGACCATGTGGACATATACAAGAAGTTCCTGTGCGAGGATGCTGGCGACATAGTGCTTATGGACAATGTTGGCTTGGGGGATGCCTCCAACGATGTTTCAACCGAGCAGCATATGTATCAGGCTATAGCCGACAACAGTGATGCGGTGATATTGCTGTACCAGCCCAAGCCCAATTCTGGGTGGCGCGGTGAGGAGGATTCAATCAACACGCGGCTGAACAACATACGCTTCAAAAACGTGTACCAAGGCGTTGAGCGCATGGACGTTCACGAGCTGTATTTCCTTCTGAACAAACGCAGCACTCCAGGGTTTGACAATTCCAAGGACTGCCCTGAGGTTGTAAAGGCTTTCCGCGCCCAACCATACGAACGCAAGGAGACTATATTGATTGCCAACGCCGCAGACCGGGAATCGACACGCACAGATGCGATAGAGCCGATACTCGCACAGCTTATGGAACATTTGGACAGTATTGACGTGCGCATGATGGAAAAGGTGAACACTCTCGGAAGCAGCCTTTACACAAACTACAAGATACTTGTTGACGCTGTGAACAAGGTTGTCTCCGGCGCGATGAGGCAAGGTTCGAGCGAACTGAAGAAATTCAGGGAGCTTTACAAAACCGACCTCACCTATTCCAACGAGCTGAAGGTGTTGGACGGCAAATATTTTGAGGGAAGAGACAAGCCATGCCCCGAGGTGAAGGAGAAAATAGAGGAGGTGATAGTTTCGCTTACAAAGCTGATAGACCGCCCAGATGTGATCCTCGCCGATGTGAAGAAGGGCGAAAAGTCCACGAACCAGATACTGGAAAAATACTGCAAGATATTCCGCAACCGCATATACGCGGCATACGACGGGGTGAACATCACGGTGTTGCAGCCACTTCAAAACCGTTTGAAGGATTCAATCATAGCAATATTGTTTGAGAATGCGCGGCTTGGCAGAATACCCCTTCAGGACTATGCTGTTGAGGATGGGGCTTCGCAGGAATGGCTGAAGGCGTTTGTGGCAGAGAAAGTTGACAAGGAGGCTTATCCCCACATACACTATATGCTCAACTTTGTGCTTGGCTACCAGATAAGCATTGAGGGACTGCTGGAATATAATGTTGCCCGATGCCTTGACACCCTCGACAAGAACAGTCCGGCGTTCAAGCCCATGTCCTCGTTGGCGGGAATGCCCGATGAGCAGCAGGCAAAGAAAATATGGAGCGAAATAGTGAGCCGCACATCCGTAATACAAACGCAGATGCGAAAATGGCGCGATGACTTCTCTTTGATACCCAGCCACTCGTTCTACGCCCGCACAAGTATGTTCCGGGATTTGCTTGTGGACGACACCGACACCAACATCTCCGAGGAACTTTACAATTTCTATTCGGACAACCGTATGGCAATATGGCGCGATGAATTTGCAGGAATGATGCAGGAGACCGAAGCGTTTGGCAGTTGGAACGAGGAAAGCAAGGCGGTTACAGACCTGTGCAGAAAGAACTCGTTCGTAATAAAATTATAGGTGTAAATGGAATTTTTTGACAAAATAGGCAAACTTATAGCCAAAGGAACTGAGGGCATTACGCCCACGTTGAGCATCTGCATGATGGGCCCGCGCTCTGTGGGGAAGACAACAGTGCTTACTTCCATATTCCACGAGTCGCAATCGCAGATATGCGAGGGTTCTTCCATTTATCTTAAAGCCCTTGACGGCAACACCAGTATGCTTAACGACTACCACACAATGCTTGTTGATGCTGTGGCAAAAAAGAATGCCTCGAACCTGCCGGCATCCAGCACAGTGTCGGAATTCCAGTTCGGGCTTGGGCTTGCAGGGCGCAGGGAATCAGTAAGGCTTACGATAAGGGACTTTCCTGGAGAATATCTCACCTCTGCCTTGAAGAGCGACCGCGAGGAGGTTTACAATTTCATGGCAAACGCCACTGTGATACTGATAGCTATAGACACGCCATATTTAATGGAAGAGGGGGGAAGGTATAATAACGACAAGAACAAAATAGATATAGTAACCCATTATCTCAAAGACAATGTGTCGGCTGTAAAAGACAAGCTTGTGTTGTTTGTGCCGCTGAAATGTGAACGCTACCAGCACGATGGCAGATTGGCGCAGGTTTCTGAAAAGGTGAAAGAGGCTTATGCCGATTTGACGTACTTTTTCGGACAGAACAATATCGCCAGTTTTGTAACCCCGATAATAACGCTCGGCGGCATAGAGTTCGACCATATGGAACAGTGTGAAGCCGTTGGCGGCGTGTCTAAAATGTCGGTGTTCCGCCCTTGGGAGGCAAAGCCGGAATACAAACCGTTGTTCTGTCCCCAACCGCTCTATTATCTTTTGACATATGTGGCGAACTATTACGAATGGAAGAAAAAGCAAAAAAAGAAATTGCTTGACAGTTTCATGGACGCTTTCTCCTCTTTCCTTAAAAAG
>CAVCON010000212.1:0-3225 GCA_963603805.1 Oscillospiraceae bacterium | reverse complement strand
ATGTAGAAAAAATTATATCAGACATAATTCAAACTACATCAGACCTTTTTTCGCGCCTTAGCATCTGTTTGGATTTCAGATGCTTACCAAAAGTATCCTCTGTTTGATAAATCTCTGTTTTTCAAATATTTGGAATTTTCACCTATTTTCCAGCAAACCTTATATATCATTGCGTTCCTCCACTCTCGATTTTTTATATTAGCAAGCATTACCTCATTGTCATTTCAAAATAATGTCTTAACTTTGCATACGTTCAAACGCGGCAATAGCTCAGTTGGTAGAGCGTTGGCTTCCCAAGCCGAAGGTCGCGGGTTCGAGTCCCGTTTGCCGCTCTTTTGCAAGTTTGAAATACCCAACCATATAAATCCTTGGATGTTCAGACTTGTTTCACACATAAAACAGCAGATATGACCGTCATCATTCTCTCATTGGTAATCATCGGTTATATTTTCATTGCAACCGAAGCTTTCACCCACATCAACAAAGCAGCAGTGGCAGTATTCATAGGAGTGGCTGCATGGCTTCTGTATATGCTTTCGGGAGAATTGTATGTAAAGGCGGAACACGCAGACGACTACACCACTTTCATTCTTGACGGAGGGCGCACTTTCAACGCTTTTGTTGCCAAAAATGTATTCTCAAAATATATAGCCGATGCCTGCGAAGTTATACTTTTCCTGCTTGCCACACTTGGCATCACGGATGTTCTCAATGGTAACGGATGTTTTGATTTTCTTGGCCGCATATTGCGCACACGCAATGCCACAAAATTAATTTGGCTGTTGGTTTTGACAACATTCATCATTTCTGCAAATCTTGACAATTTATCCACCACAGTCATGATGCTCGTTGTTATGCACAAGCTTGTCAGCGGAACAAAGCCACGCATGGTTTACGGCTCTGCAATCGTTATTGCCGCAAGCTGCGGAGGGGCACTTACCGTGATTGGAGACGTTAACGGACTTACCCTATGGACTAAAGGTTTTGTCTCACCATCGGCTTACTCTGTTGTAATGGCAATACCAACATTGCTTATGACCGCCGTCAGCACATGGTTGCTTTCAAGGATGCTGCCGGAAAAACTGTCCGCACGTGAATTCATCACGCCTTTGCAGGAAGATGAGGCCGCGTTGGCAACATGGCAGCGGGCTGTGCTTGTGTTTGTAGGCATTGGCGGACTTTGGTTCATTCCCACTTTTCATAACATAACCTCCCTCCCGCCCTATGTCGGCGCACTTTGCGTGCTTTCACTTTTATGGGTGGTGAATGAGATTTTCAATTTGAGGATGATGCACAGCGGAAAAATGGTTATCAAACACTCCCCTGTCGCCGTACAATACGAAAACATACAGGCAATACTGTTTTACATAGGGCTGGTCCTCATGGCCGGCGTATGTGTTGAAACCGGCGTTGTTGACAGTTTCACACAATGGATTTGTGAAAAAACCGGCAATCCTTACATACTTAGCGCAATAGGCGGAGCGGTTTCCACTCTGCTTGACAGCGTGGCTGTGATAATAAGCAGCACACTTATGGCCACTTCCTTACAAGACAGTGGCTTTGTTTACAATTCTTTCGCGTTCAACGGCGCATATTGGCCTTTGCTCAACTATGCCTGCCTCGTAGGCGGACTGCTCCTGACCATAGGTTCCATAAGCGGCATAATGCTGATGAGAATGGAAAATGTGTCGTTTGGTTGGTATTTACGCAAAATAACCCCTCGGGTGGCGATTGCAGGAGCTGTAGGGGCACTGTCGCTGATGCTGATAATAGAGTTGTTGTAATTATATAATCATCATGGCAAAAATTAAAACTATCGGAGTTCTTACTTCTGGTGGAGATTCCCCCGGAATGAATGCCGCAATTCGTGCCGTTACACGAAGCGCAATCTTCAACGGCTTTCATGTAAAAGGTATATATCGCGGATATGAAGGACTTATTCATGACGAGGTGAAACGCTTCACCACTGAAGATGTCAGCAACATCATACAAACGGGCGGAACTATCCTTCGTACTGCACGGTCAAAAGACTTCCCCACTCCAATGGGACACAAAAAGGCTTTTGAAACCTTGCAGAAAGAACATATTGACGCCCTGATAGTAATTGGGGGCAACGGGTCGCTAAGTGGGGCTGCACAATTTGCAGAAGCCTACGATGTGCCGTGCATAGGTCTCCCCGGAACTATAGACAACGACCTTTACGGCACAGATGCCACAATTGGCTACGACACCACCCTTAACACAATAACCCAATGTGTTGACAAAATACGCGACACAGCAAATTCGCACGAACGCATCTTCTTTGTGGAGGTGATGGGACGCGATGCCGGATTTCTTGCCCAGAACAGTGCCATAGCATCGGGTGCGGAAGCTGCAATAATCCCGGAAGATTCCACGGACACCGACCAACTTCTTACATTCATGCAGCGTGGCATACGTAAAAGCAAACGCAGCTGTATTGTGATTGTGAGCGAAAACCCCAATGGACATGGGGCTATGTATTACGCCGACAGAGTAAGAAAAGAGTATTCGGGCTTTGACGTGCGCGTATCAATCCTTGGTCATCTGCAACGCGGAGGTTCGCCGTCTGCACGCGACAGAATACTTGCTTCACGTGTTGGTGTTGGGGCGATTGACGCGCTTATGGAAGGGCAGCGCAACGTAATGGTAGGAGTTAAAAACGACGAGGTTGTCTATGTGCCACTGAAAAGCGCAGCCGGCAAACGCAAGCCTATTGACAAGTCTTTGATAAAGGTTTTGGACGAATTGTCCATTTAAGCATAAGGCTATCTGATAAAATAATTGTGCGGCTTTTGATATATGACCGCACAATTATTTTTTACCTTGTACACACGTTTTTCCGTCAATAATTATTGGGGAATTACTCAAAAGAGCGACATCGATCATATGTTCTGTGGTTCGTAACATATAATGGTTTATGTCCAAATCTGAATCGTAAAGTTGTTTCATTCCTGCACTTCTTATCCATTCTACGTAGCGGGAATTTATCACTTTAACCAAAGCAGCCGACACTTTGGGAGCATGGGAAAAATCCGCCCAACGGAAATGTTCCAACGTTACTCTGTACGAAAAGACATCAGCAAAAACAATTTTAATGGTTCGCCCCTCTTGAAAAGAATCTAATTCCACCAATAAATTAGTGGCATCATATTCAATGCTTGAAAGGGAACACTCTCCAACAATAAAAGGAAGAGGTATCCATTT
>CAVCON010000211.1:0-3234 GCA_963603805.1 Oscillospiraceae bacterium | reverse complement strand
TTGAGGTTTGCGCCATTTGTAGGGGCGTATTGCATACGCCCTGTATGCCACCGCACAAACCGCATCGCAAACCGCCGTCGCAACATTGCAAATCCGCACAATTCAGGGCGTATGCAATACGCCCCTACGGCGGTGCAATTTCTTAATTGTCTGGGATTTGATTATTTGTATTGACTATAGCATACGTCATGAACGCCACCTCATGAAGTGTACTGTACAAATTCTTATCCCGAACTGACATAATCATTACAAATACACTTTTTCAAGCGAATACCGCGTGATTTCACACACTTTTCCAAGCGAATTAAATTTTTCAATAAAGACCAAACCCGCAAAAAGGGTGGGGTTGCGATACACATACGAACATATTCTAACATCTTCCATCTTGAAAAAAAACGGATGCTGTACCAGTTGGATTGCCATCTTTTCGGGGCGTTTGGTTGTCATAGCGTAAAAAAATAAAGTTTTTACTTTTTGACAATATATTAAAACACAGAATGTTGATGTTTTAATGTGTGAAATGGTAATTTTGCTTGGTGCGGCGTTTGCCTGTTTGGCATTTTGCGGCATACAACTATGATACAAACTAAAAAAGAATGCGCCGTTCACCCGCGCATTGGCTAATGAAAACCCGGGCTTGGGGTGAAAGCCCGACAAACAAAATGTATTAATGAAAGACTTTACCATTTCCCGGCAAAAAGTTTCGCTCCATGGAAAGCGGGGCGGCATTGGCGGTTTTGCAAAAAGGATGCTGTGCATTGGGGTGTTGCTCCTCGGAAGCCATTTTAACGCCTCAGCGCAATCCGTTAGCTACGACGGCATCAACTATGGCGTTGTTGACGACACGTGCGCCTATGCAAGCTACTCAAACCCCAACATCGAGGTGGCGGACATCAAGGAATTTGTGGAAATCCGTGGAAGCCGCTACAGGGTTACAACCGTGAGGTATCAGGGGTTCAAAGATTGCTCCAAGCTGAAAACCGTGGTTTTCCCCGAAAGCATGAGAAACATCAGCGAAGCGGCTTTCCGCAACTGCACCGCTTTGGAAAGCATAACGTTTCCGAAAAGCATTGAGAGCATCGGCGATTACGCCTTTGCAGGATGCCACAGGCTGGGAAGCGTGGAATTTCCCAGCTTCTCAAGCGACTCGACCAACATTAGCGACATCGACACCACCGGCACTGCGGGCAGGGACTCCACAATAACGGAAATCCCCGACAGCACAGGCGTTATCGGCAGCGATTCCGCAATGCACTCGCGCATTTTGGTACGCGGACTTGCCGACATCCACACCGTAACAATAGGCGTAAGCGCGTTCAGCCAATGTTTCTCACTTAAAAGCATTGAGCTTCCCGAAGGGCTTGCCGAACTGAAACGCCTCACGTTTGCCGGCTGCGATGAGCTTATGGAGGTGAAGCTTCCGGGGACGCTTGTCAGCATCGAGAATTATGCGTTCAACGGATGCAGCAGCATAAACAGGATAGACATACCCAAGAGCGTTGAGACAATAGCCGACAACGCTCTCTCGGAAATGGCAAACTGCAAGGAAATAAACGTTGAGGCAGGAAATGCGAACTACAGCTCGTCTGACGGCATTTTGCTTTCGGGCGACGGCACGCAGGTAGTGAAATGCCCGGAAGGCAAGGCAGACGGCGTCGGCGTGCCCGAAGGCGTGAAGAAAATCAACTCGGGAGCTTACGCCAACAATGCCTCGCTTACGGACGTGGTGCTTCCCGAAAGCGTTGAGAAGATAGATAACTTCGCCTTTTTAGGCTGCCCTAACATCAGGCGCATTTTCCTTTCAAAGAATGTCAGCTCGATTGGTTCGAACGTGTTCACCGGGCTTGAGGCCTTGGAGACAATTGACGTGGATGCCGCAAACGCGAATTTCAGTTCCAAAGACGGAGTGCTTTTCAGCAAGAACGGCGCGATGCTCTACCGCTATCCGGCAGGCAAGGCGGGCGACTATGCAATACCCGAAGGGACTAAGGGCATTTACTCCTCATCCTTCAGCGAAACAGCGAACATCACGTCGATAAAAGTCCCGGCAAGCCTCGAGAACTTCAACCCCGCAGCATTTGACGGCTGGTCGAGAAACCTCAAATCGGTGGATGTTGACGCAAACAACCAGACATACAAGTCGGTTGACGGCGTTGTGTTCAGCAAGGACGGCTATATGATTGTGTTCTACCCCTCGGGGAAGTCGGAAACATACAATGTGCCGCAGGGAACCATGACCATAGGCGAATGGGCGGCGCAAGACTGCATTCTCGACTCGATAGTGATACCGTCGAGCGTAAACTGGTTCAAGGAATACGCCATGTCATATTGCGGCTTCCGCACACTGAGCATCCCATGCTCGGACGAAAACGCCACAGTGGGCAGCATTGACGAATATGCATTCTTGGGTTGCGAATCTTTGGAGGAGCTTTACGTGCCTTATCTGAACGAAATAAAAGAGGGGGCTTTCACCGGTTGCAACTCCCTGAAGAGCATCACGCGCTTTGTTGTGGGCAATGTGGACGAGAACGCATTCAACGGCGTTGACAAGGAGAACTGCGTGCTTTACGTTCCGCAGGGCATGACCGCCGAGTTCCGCAACAACGCCGCATGGGGGCAGTTCGCCAACATTGTGGAGATTGACGTTACAGGCATAGAGAGCATCAAGGCTGAAAACGGGGCAAGAATAACCTCGGAAGGCGGCACGATAAACTTTGACGGCATTGCCGCAGGCACTCTTGTGAAAGTGCTCTCTACCGACGGAGCAATGGTTTACAGCGGCACGGCGAAACAGTTCACTCCCGCAACCGCAGGAACGTACATAGTTGTTGTGGGAAACATGACATTCAAGGTTCTCGTGAAATAACGGGACATATTTATATGCGTAAAGCACCGCCTCCATGCGTGGCGGTGCTTTTTTGTATGGTGCCGAGAAACAAATGTGCAATATGCAACAAACCAAAGAATTGCATCGCCGTAGGGGCGTATTGCATACGCCCTGAATTGCGATGATTTTGCAATGTTGTGGCGGTGGTTTGCGATGTGGTTCACGCGGTGGCGTACAGGGGTATGCAATACGCCCCTACATATATACCGTTGCAATCAAAAAACAACACACATCGTTTATGTAGTTTCCGCAACACCATAATCACCCATCCTTTTCAAAAGCCCCCAAAAATTACATTTGATGTAGAAAAAACTATGTCCTATGTAGAAAAAATTATGTCTGATATA
>CAVCON010000210.1:0-3258 GCA_963603805.1 Oscillospiraceae bacterium | reverse complement strand
CCGCAATGCTGCTCGGAATGATGACCGCGAAGTTTCCGTGCGTGGATATGAGGCGGCTGGCGCACTCTATCAGTTGCTGTGGCGTTAATGTTTCGAAGCATCTTGCCATAGACCTGCTTGAACCGCTTTCAAGGCATCCTGTAGGGAAAAATGGCGGGTTGCTGACTATTAGGTCGTATTTGCCAGGAAGGTCAATGGTGCGTATGTCAGCGCAATGGTATTCTGTTTTTGATGCAAAAGGACTTGTTCCTGCGTTCTTGCGTGCCATATCGACAGCCTCTCTGTTTATGTCTATGCCTGTGATTTTAGCGTTTGGGCAACGTTGGGCAAGCATCAGGCTTATAACTCCGCTCCCTGTGCCAATGTCGAGAATGGATTGGGTGTGCGGTGGAATTTCAGCCCATGCGCCAAGCAGTACTCCGTCTGTGCCGACGCTCATCGAAGCCCCTCCGCTTTCTATGTTGAATTGCTTGAAACGAAATGTTTTCTTAATGCTGCTGCCCATAGCCTTTATGTAATATAAGCGTGAAACCGTTTGCAAAAGTACAAAAAGCATCTTTGTTCTCATAAATTATGAGTATTTTTGCACCTTGAACAAAGTGGGCTTTTCTTTAAGAACGCCACAACTTAGGGCAGAAAGAGTTAGTTTCACCCGCAGATAATGAAGAAATATAAGGATGAGTGATATAAATGAAAGCAGACATTTCCAACTTATAGCCGATTTTGACGGAGATGTGGAGAAAGTGCTTAATGTGGAAGTGAAGGGGGAAATAGGTATTCTCCCTTTGAGAAACATGGCCCTTTTCCCAGGCGTGGCCATACCTTGCACGATAGGGAGAAAATCAAGTCTGGAGCTTGTAAGGCAGGCGTGTGAAGCCGATGAGTATATCGGGGTGGTGAGCCAGAAAACGCCGGAAGTGGACGCTCCTACAGAAAAGGACATTTATGAGGTTGGCACTTTGGCAAAGGTGGTAAGGGTGCTTGAATTGCCAGAAAACACTCATACCGCGATACTTCAGGGATTTGCCCGTTTCAGAATAAAAAGGCTGAGTGCCACGAAGCCGTTTATGAAAGCCGAGGTGGACGTGCTCAAAGAGCAGTTGGCGGCTAAAGACAACAATGAATTTGCCGCATTGGCGGCGGCGTGCAAGGACATAACGGAACGTTATATGTCGCAAAGCGCGATGCAAGTTGAACCGTCTTTCGCACTAAGAAACATCTCGAATGACTTTTTCCTGATAAATTTCATTTGCACCAACCTGCCGTTTCCCCTAAAGGAAAAAAACGAGCTGTTGCAGATAGGTTCTATGGTCAAGCGTGCCTACAAATTGGTGGGCATATTGAACAGGGAAGCCCAATTTGCCGCGTTGAAAGCCAATATCCGCAACAAAACACGCGAAGAACTCGACAAGCAGCAAAAGGAATATTTCCTGCAACAGCAGATAAAAAACATTCAGGACGAACTTGGTGAAAATCCGCAAAATCAGGACGTAAACGAATTGAAAAACAAGGCGGCAAAGAAAAAGCTGCCCGAAAACATAAAAGAATTTTTCGATCGCGAGTTAAAGAAATTAGAACGCATCAATCCGCAGAACCCGGATTATAGTGTGCAGCTTAACTATTTGCAGACTGTGCTGTCGTTGCCTTGGAATGTAACGACCAAGGACGTTCTTGATTTGAAGCACGCCCGCAATGTGCTCAACCGCGATCATTACGGGTTGGAAAAGGTTAAGGAACGCATACTGGAACATCTTGCCATTCTTACTTTGAAGAAAGACCAAAAATCTCCAATAATATGTCTTTATGGTCCTCCAGGAGTGGGCAAGACGTCTTTGGGGAAAAGCATTGCTGCGGCATTGAAGCGGAAGTACGTGCGCGTTTCCCTGGGAGGATTGCATGACGAATCGGAAATACGCGGACACCGCCGCACGTATATTGGCGCAATGCCCGGGCGCATAATAAAGGGAATGGTAAAGGCCGGTTCTAATAATCCTGTTTTCATATTGGACGAGATAGACAAAATATCCGGCAATAATTACAACGGCGACCCTGCTTCCGCTTTACTGGAAGTGCTGGACCCTGAACAAAACAATTCGTTTCATGACAACTTTTTGGACATAGACTACGATTTGTCGCAGGTGATGTTTATCGCAACGGCAAATACGTTAAGCACTATTCCTTCCGCACTCCTTGACAGAATGGAACTGATAGAAGTCAGCGGGTATCTGACGGAGGAAAAGACGGAAATCGCAAAACGCCATTTGGTGCCAAAGGAATTGAAAGCGGCAGGATTGGACAAGGAACATTCCGGGCATACGGTGCAGCTTGGCAAAAAAGCGTTGGAAACGGTAATAGAGTTGTACACGCGTGAGAGCGGTGTGCGCCAGCTTGAAAAGCAATTGGGTAAAATAATGCGCAAAGTGGCTTTTCGTATAGTCTCTGGTGCAGAACCCACTTATGCCGACAAGGCAATGCTGCCGACCGACGTGAAAGAATTGCTGGGCAACCCTCCGTATAATCGCGACAAGTATCAGGGAAACGATTATGCAGGTGTAGTAACCGGGCTTGCATGGACATCTGTGGGAGGTGTTATCCTTTATATAGAAACCAGTCTGAGCAAGGGGAAAAGCGCAAAACTGACGCTTACAGGAAATTTGGGCGATGTGATGAAAGAGTCGGCTGTGCTTGCATTGGAATACATAAAAGCCCATGCAGACAAACTGAACATTGACATCCGTATTTTTGATAATTGGAATATCCATGTTCATGTGCCGGAGGGAGCAACACCCAAGGACGGCCCTTCTGCGGGAATAACAATAGCAACATCTTTGGCTTCGGCTCTTACACAGCGGAAAGTTAGGGAGAAACTCGCAATGACAGGCGAAATAACGCTTCGGGGCAAAGTGCTCCCTGTCGGTGGCATAAAAGAGAAAATACTGGCAGCAAAGCGTGCTGGCATTACAGACATAATAATAAGTAAGGACAACCAAAAAGACATAGAGGATATACCCGAAATATATGTGAGAGGATTGGTCTTTCATTATGTGGAGAACGTTATGGACGTTTTGGAATATGCCTTGCTTGATGAAAAAGTTGACGGCGCGATAGACCTTTCGGTGAAAGAAGATCGCGCCTCAAGCGAAAACAAATAAGAAAGAGTATGGAATTTGTGCTGGAGCATACGGATGCCAATACAAGGGCAAGGGCTGGGGTGATAAAAACCGCCCACGGAGACATTAAAACCCCAATTTTCATGCC
>CAVCON010000209.1:0-3267 GCA_963603805.1 Oscillospiraceae bacterium | reverse complement strand
GATTTTTAGTGTGGTTGCTGACATAGCATATCTCTTTGGAGTCGGGGGAGAAGCAGAAATTGCCGTCTGCGCCGCTTGGGGAGAAAACGGGAGCGACAAATTCTTCGGGAGTTACATCTATGTAGGTTTTTGAGTTTATGTCAAAAACAATAATGTGCTGATATTTTCCGTCAGAGTAGCTTGTCCAATGGCGGTAAAGCAGCTTGTCGGCTATATGTGCCTGTACTGGACCTTCAGCTTTTTTCTTTCTCAGTTCGGCGTTCTTTTTCCCGTCTGCTCCGGCTTCGGGATAGACTTCTGCGGTGAATGCAATATAGTTGTTGTCGGGAGAAATTATTGGTGAGCTTACGCCAAGTTCGAAGTCGGTTATTTGCTTCTTTTCTCCGCTTTCAAGGTTTAGGTGAAAAACTTGTGCTTTTTTGTCTGCAATCCCGAGGTAGAAAACCCCTTTGCCGTCTTTGTCCCAAACGGGTTGGTAGCTTTTGCCGTCATCGCTTTTTAGTTCAAGTTCGGGCGTTTTTGCTTTTAGGTTCATCATGGCGATGTCGGACTTGGAACTGTGTTCGGTAAGGTTCATGCTGCTTTTTGCCATAATAAGCCTGTCGTTTGTAGGAGAGAGCGAAAAACCGTAAACGCTTTTCACTTTGTATAAATCCTGTATGGTAAAGGCCCTCTTTTGTGCATGGATGCCTGTTAAGCTTATGGCAAACGCCATTGAAATAAGATAGATTTTTTTCATGTATGTGGTAGTTGTTTCTGTATTTTATGTTCTGCAAAATTAAGCATTATTCGTTTATTAAACGCTATGGACGGTTCTTGTAAAAAATAAAGGCGCAACCTCGCCGCAGGTGCGCCTTTATAACAGGTTGGTTTGTTTTATCGCATTTCGCGCTTTCCCGGTATGGGAATGACTGCGCCTTGTGAATCTATGAATTTGTATTCGAGAAAGGCAAGGCTCTGGTCGGGTCTGACGTTTACGCTGAATCTGTATTTCAGTTTCCATTTCAATTTTGTAAAGAAAAAACCTTTTGAAATGTAGGCGTAAACATAGGGATGTACTTGAAGGGTGAATTTGCCTGTGCCAGCATCGTAAAGTTCTTTGACTTTTTGGCTCAGTTCGTCTGCGAACAATAATGAAGCCTTGATTTTGCCAGTGCCCCCGCACGTTGGGCAGGTTTCTTCTACGGCAACTTCTGTTACGGGACGCACTCTTTGTCTTGTAATCTGCATCAAACCGAATTTTGACAACGGCAGAATGTTGTGGCGCGCCCTATCGTTTTGCATCGCCTGGTTCATCCGTTCGTAAAGCTTTTGGCGGTCTTCGGCAAGGTTCATGTCTATAAAGTCCACAACGATAATTCCGCCCATATCCCGCAGTCTTAGTTGTCTTGCCAACTCGTCTGCAGCCCCAAGGTTCACTTCAAGGGCGTTTGCTTCCTGACCGTCCGGATTTTTCGCGCGGTTGCCGCTGTTCACATCCACCACGTGCAGTGCCTCGGTATGCTCTATAATCAAATAGGCACCATGCCTGTAGGTTACGGTACGCCCGAATGCGGATTTTATCTGTTTGGTAACACCGTAGTTGTCGAATATGGGGGCGTTCCCGCTGTAGTGTTTTACTATTCCCTTGCTTTCTGGCGCGATGATGTGCAGATAGTCGGAAATTTCGTCTGCAATTTCCTTGTCATTAACGAACACGTTCTCGAACGAAGGGTTGTACATATCGCGCAACAATGCGGCGGCGCGTCCGATTTCCTCATAAACGAGCGTCGGACGTTTTTGGGTGTCTGCGGCTTTGCGGAAAGCATCGTGGCAGCGTTTTAGCAGCGCCTTCATTTCGCTGTCAAGTTCCGAGGCTCTTTTCCCTTCGGCTACAGTTCTTATAATAACTCCGAAATTGCGCGGCTTGATGCTGTAAACAAGCTGCTTCAAACGTGCTCTTTCTGCATCGCTCTTGATTTTTGAAGATACGGAAATCTTTTCGCTAAAGGGAATGAGTACGATGTTGCGTCCTGCAAACGAAAGTTCGCCGCTAAGGCGTGGTCCTTTGGTGGATATTGGCTCTTTGGCTATTTGCACAAGAATTTCCGAGCCGGCTTGAAGCACATCGCCGATTTTCCCGTTTTTAGGAAGGTCGGTTTCCTGTTTGACCTTAACCTGTTCCAGCGGGCGGTAGTTTCCCTTTGCGATGTTCTTTTCATACGGCAACGCGGTGTTGAAGCGAAAGCCAAGGTCAAGGTAATGCAAAAACGCCTCGCGCTCGTATCCAACATCCACGAAGCAAGCGTTGAGCGCAGGGAGTATTTTCTTTACCTTGGCAATATATATATTGCCAACGGCATTGCTTTCGAAACGTTTTTCGCTTTGGTATTCAACGAGTCTCTTGTCTTCTAAAAGAGCTATTGATATGTCTTTGGGACATACGTTTACTATAACTTCGCTTGTCATTTTTTGTTTTTATGCCTTGAAACGTTTCTGTTTCCAACCGTTTCAAGGTAATTGTAAACTTATAATTCGTAAGGCATGGTTAGCCCGGGCATGAGTTATAAAAAATAAGAACAAACCAAACGCTCCACGCATAGGGCTGCAAGCGAACAGTTTGTCCTTATTTTTTCCTTGAAATTCTGCGGAGAATAGTCTTACTTGCTCTTGTGTCTGTTCTTACGCAGTCTTTTTTTACGCTTGTGGGTTGACATCTTATGTCTTTTTTTCTTTTTTCCGCTTGGCATAGTTGTAGTTTTTAAGTTCTTGGTATGTTATTTTCGCTGTATCAGCCCCGCCGTAAAGACGTGTTTATGCTTTTACAGAGTTGACGAAAGTTTTCGCCGGTTTGAAAGCCGGGATGTTGTGCTCGGGAATGATGATGGTGGTGTTCTTGGATATGTTGCGAGCCGTTTTCTGGGCGCGTTTCTTGAGGATGAAACTTCCAAATCCACGCAGGTAAACGTTTTCGCCGTTTTCAAGAGAACCCTTTACGGAAGTCATGAAAGCTTCTACCGCTGTGAGAACAGTAGCTTTGTCTATACCCGTCTTCTTTGAAATGTCATTTACAATTTCTGCTTTAGTCATAACGATTGTCGTATATTTGTTTGTATAATTATTGCACTTAGTTTTGAATTTGTGTGCAAAGTTATATTTTTATCTTGATATATAGAAGTATGCGCTGTTTATTTTTGGCTTATGAAAGCGTTTTTGACCTGTTGCCATATGTTTTTTGTGTGGCTTGCAACGGTTGCCCAACCTTATTTTAAGTCGGAAGCCCCAAAC
>CAVCON010000208.1:2498-3277 GCA_963603805.1 Oscillospiraceae bacterium | reverse complement strand
CCTATGTAGAAAAAATTATATCAGACATAATTCAAACTACATCAGACCTTTTTTTTCGCTGGTTGCAAAGTCTTGTTTTTCAAAAAGTTACAAAGGGTGGATGCTCTGGGTGAAAATGCTGGCTGCCAGTGTGTTATGCGGTTTTGCCCGCAACGGTGTGTTAGCGCCTCCGTTGCCCTGCGTGTTTTCTGCCGTTGGGGGGGTGAAAAAGTGGCGTTGCGGCTTTGCCGTGTGGCGGATAATGCCTTAATTTGCAGGAGAACGAAAGGATGATCGGGATGAACACAGCCAGTTACTTTCTCCATAACCACAGGGATATAAAAGTAAGGAACACGAGCTATGTGATAAAGTCGCTCATAAGTGCCAAGAGACCAAAATGAAAAAGCGAAAGTTTCCTGATATGAACAGCGGATGCAACTACAATTTGGTAATCACCTGGGGCGTATGCATCAGCGCATTGCTTTTTTTCATGTTTATGTATTGCCCGGTTTATTATACGGTTGGTCTTCATGGTGCAAGCTCCCCCCCCCGCCACTTTCTGGAATGTTTATGCTTTTAATTAGCGCCCTTTGTATGCTGATATGGTACGTTTTACTGGCTGGCCAAGAGTGGTGGAGTTTACCAATGGGCCTGACCGCCGTTGCATTCTTGTACACATTGGCAACAATCCATAACCGCTCCCGCAGAAAAAGGCAAATTTTCATGATGTCCTTGTCGTTGTGCTATGTGGTGGCGTTTTATTATTGCCATGAAACTAAGTATATTGACACAGACGCTCT
>CAVCON010000208.1:0-2399 GCA_963603805.1 Oscillospiraceae bacterium | reverse complement strand
ATATATGATTATTTGCACAGCCTTGCCTTTTATGCGAAAGGAAGCCGGAAAAAATCAAAACTAATAGCTGAACGACAATAACCATGAAAAGTAATGTTCTGTGTGCGTTGGTGCTGGCGGTGATTGTCCATGCCTCGTTTGCATCTGCGGGCGGGCTGCGGAAAACAGACAGCGTATCCTGTAAGCCGATAATGGTTGACAGTGCGGAATTTTACAAAGAGAAAAGACCTTGCCTCCTTTTTGATAAAAGGAAATCTGCGTTAAGGAAGAAAGGAGGCGTGATTAAGGTGAATGGGCATAGTTTTGTTGATGACAAATCCGACAGGTTTTATAGCGAATACAACTATGAAGGGCGATTGAGAGACTGGGTGCTGATATCATGCACCGGCTATAACGAGGAAAAGTATTACCTGATAAACGAAAAAAGCGGAGCGTTGGATACGCTTGTGGGAAAGCCTAATGTTTATGGAGACAAAATCTTATGTGTTGAAGAAAACCGCACTGATTGGAATGGCGGATTGGAGATATGGGAAATTGACAGGAAATCCGTCTCATGCCTATGCGAGATGAAGTTAAAGGATTATGGCGTTTTCAACGTGGATGACATATATTTGGC
Source organism: Oscillospiraceae bacterium (assembly GCA_963603805.1). Classification (GTDB taxonomy): domain Bacteria; phylum Bacteroidota; class Bacteroidia; order Bacteroidales; family Bacteroidaceae; genus UBA6398. Next base: position 1,783 of record CAVCON010000208.1, on the reverse strand, counting down.
AAATGACACGCTTTCTGTGAAATATAATTCGTTCAAGTATTTGAAAGTATGTCTGCGGCATCAGAAGCTAACACGATGAGTGGAAACAAAAATGTACAAATGAACATTGCGAGAAAGAAGAAAACTATAATATGTTTGGCATTAGTGCTGGTGCTTTCGCTAAACGCGTACTTTGCGAGACCGAAATATGTGTGTTCAAGTCATTGGAAAAACACAAATGAAAAAGGACTGGTGGGGGAACGTGAAAATGTTGCGGATTTTTTATGGTTCTCTCAAGACGGCTGGCAATACGATTTCCCCTTGGTAAAAAGAGATGGAAAGGTCAAAGGTATTGTTTGCACGTGCCTCATGGGGCGTTTGGTGGTTTATTCTTTTGAAAACAACACCATAGGTTTTTATGTTTGCGTATGATTTTTATGAGAATGAGAGAAAGTTGGAGTCCATGTTTCCATGGGTGGAGAAATTTTTTCAAGAAGCTGCAAAAAATGCCAAGAAAAACTATTAATGTGTTTTGGGTGCTGTTTGCATTGGCGTTTTGCGGCTGTGGCAATGGGAACGGAGAGGCGGAGCAGAAGTTCTACCCTCAGAGCTTGGATGAATACAGTGTGGCTTACACAAAAGACGCCATACTGATAACCCAAAAATTCCAGCGGATCGACAACCGCCAACCGGAGGAAGACCGCCGCGAACTGTATATGCGGGGCGGGGAGTATTATTACAACTACCGTGGCAGGGAACATCTCTTCATGTCCAACAAAAGGGAAACGGAGACGTATGCATACGTTGCCTTAAAGTCTTTGGACAGATCCTGGCGAATACGCAAGGAAAACGACTCGCTTTTTTCCACAACAGAATATTGGTATGGTATAACGAGGAAGAAGGGGGACGGATACCTGGCGGAGAAAACATATTATGACCGGAACTACAGGATATTGAAGATATGTCAGAACCTTATTATAATGGATTATGTGGACAAGGAAGCAGGACGGCAATACGACAGCGTTGCATACCCTACAGAAAGATGCGGAAATGGGGACTATTATAGGTGGTGAACCGCGAAAAATGCGCGCATGGAGCTATATGGGCATGGAGATGCTGAAAACGGCATTGGTCACGTTGGCTGTGTTTGCGGTTGTGGGATGTTCATCAAAAAACACAAGGGAGGAGACAAGGTTTGAAAGCCATCCCGAAGTGGAATGCTACACAGTAAGATATTTGCAAGACACAATGCAAGTAAGCGCGTCGGTAAATGGGGCGGATACGGTATTGTTGAGATTATACCCCAAAGGCGGGGATTACTATTGCAAATACAACGGAAAGCCGGAACTCGTGCTGTCAAACAAAGGGAAATATGTCAATGCTGAGTTGCGGGACGGTTCACGCCGGTATGTGCTCATACGAAGTTTGGGCGATTCGCTGTTTGTCTCAAAACTGTCAGAAGTGGAAGATCCGGGCAAAAAACGCATAAAGCCTGTGCTGACTTTGCTGTATGACAAAAATTACAAGATACGCAAGATATGGGGCGGTTCGCTGATTGTGGAGCATACACCACGATAAGAGTATATTTCCGTATATGGAGATTGCCCAATCTTTTTGCGTATAAGGGATGTCTTGGCAATACTCCTGTTGTGCGTATGGCTTTTTTGCTATTTGTATGCCATATAATGTTTTTCCCAGTCTTGTCGGCAAACAAAGGCGTAAGATACAGTGTTGTGTATAATAAAAAGCTGATAGAGGAACGAATTTACAATTACGGGCACCTGCAAAGTATAATATCATACGG
>CAVCON010000207.1:501-3281 GCA_963603805.1 Oscillospiraceae bacterium | reverse complement strand
CTGATATAATTTTTTCTATGTCCTATGTAGTTTTTCCTACATCAAATGTAATTTTTCGGAGGGTTGCGGAAGAAATAACCAATTTGTGGTTTGCGCCAATTGTAGGGGCGTATTGCATACGCCCTGTACACCACCGCTTAAACCGCATAGGCAAATACCGCCGCAACATCGCAAATCGGCGCAATTCAGGGCGTATGCAATACGCCCCTACATATATACAAAATTCTATTTATAAGTTAATTACAATACAGGAATGTGTATTACATACACCATTTGCATTATCGTTTTCACCACACTATAAATCTTCGCCTTGAAACCTATCACAAACTAACATATATCGTATTATAAAATAAAAGGTTAAATTTGCATTTACTATATGTGGCAGATGAAATGTATTTTGAAACTTTGTTCCGTCGCCGTGGTCGTTGCGCTGTGTTCGTGTTCTGCCACGAGGAATGCGGAAACAACTGAAGCCGTGAAAACGGAACAAGGCGAGGAATATTCCAAGAACACCTTCATTGCCCATTACGATGCCTCTGTGGGAAAAGCCCCTCTGTTGTCAGCAGCAAAGAAAATGGGCTGCACCGTTATATATGAGTATGGCATAATAAACGCCGTGGCTTTCAAAATATCCGAAAAAGGAAAGAAAATCGAAAGCGTCATTTCTGAAATAGGAAAGGTGAAAGGCGTGATAGGGGTTTCTCGGGACAGGATAATGCACTTAAACGAAAACAAAATATAGAATTATGAACAAAATCACCACTACCCTGCTTTCCGTCGCTGTTTGCGGAATGTCGGCTTTCGCCCAGCAAAGCGGAGGAATAACTCCGGAAGTTCTGGGTCAGCTAAAGAAGATGCAGACGGCAACGGCTTCGGACAAGGCTCTTGCAAACGCGCTTGCATCAACAGATGTAAATGTGCTTACGAGGAATGCCGCCAACCCGGTTGCGCAAAACAAGTTCTTCTCAAACTACGTTAAGTCTGAGGGAATAACCGACCAGAAGTCTTCGGGACGTTGCTGGCTTTTCACCGGACTGAACGTGATGCGTGCCAAGATGATAGCAAAATACGGTTTGGGCGAATTCAAGTTTTCCCACGCATATTGCTTCTTCTATGACCAGCTTGAGAAATCCAACCTCTTTCTTCAGGGAATAATCGACAACGCCAAAAAGCCCATGGACGACAAGTTGGTTGAATGGCTGTTCAAGAACCCGCTTTCAGACGGAGGCCAGTTCACCGGCATCGCAGACATTATTTCCAAATACGGCGTTGTGCCGTCGGATGTGATGCCCGAGACATACGCAGCCAACAGCACGAGCCGCATGAACAAGCTTGTGAGCTACAAGTTGCGCCAGTTTGGCATCGAACTTCGCGAAATGGCGGCAAAAGGGGCTAAGAAAGACGCAATGCAGAAGCGCAAGGTGGAAATGCTCGGAACTGTTTATCATATGCTCTCGCTGTTTCTCGGCACTCCGCCAGAGAAATTCACGTGGACCATGGTTGAAAAAAGCGGCAAGCCTGTCAGCACAAAGGAATACACTCCGCTTGGCTTCTATAACGAATATGTTGCCGCAGACTTAAAGAACAACTATGTTATGCTCATGAACGACCCCACAAGGGAGTACAACAAGGTTTACGAGATAGACTTTGACCGCCACGCTTACGACGGGCAGAACTGGACATACCTTAACCTGCCGATGGACTCCATAAAACAGATAGCCATACGTTCTATCAAGGACAGCACCATGATGTATATGTCGTGCGACGTCGGCAAGTTCCTCGACAAGAACACAGGCGTTTTGGACAGCGCGAACTTTGACTATTCCTCCATAATGGGCACGGAGTTCAACATGACAAAGAAGGAGCGGATTATGAGCTTTGCCTCAATGTCGTCGCACGCAATGACGCTTATGGCAGTTGACCTCGACAATAGCGGAAAGCCTTTGAAATGGGAGGTTGAAAATAGTTGGGGAAGCGATTACGGTTATAGGGGACACCTGATTATGACCGATGCATGGTTTGACGGATATTTGTTCCGCCTTGTAGTAGAAAAGAAATACATGTCGCAGCCCACGCTCGACTTGCTAAAGCAAAAAGCCACGCTGCTCCCGCCTTGGGACCCCATGTTCACTCCCGAGGAATAAGAAAACTGAAAATGGTGTGCCAAAACAGCACACCATTTTTATTTATACAATAGAAAATTTTCCTGCTTACCTTAGTTTAAAAACAATCGGGGTCGTCATGTAAACCTTAACCTTTTTGCCGTCCTGCATTCCAGGCGTGAACGTGAGTTTGCCTATAACTCTCTTTGCTTCAGCGTCAAGAATAGGGTGGGATGAGCGAACTATTTTCATGTCTTCGGGCTTGCCTTTTTCGTTGACAACGAAGCGCACCATTGTTATGCCTTCAAGTCCTTGCTTCTGCGCCTCCTCTGGATATACAATGGTTTCCGCTATCTTTTTTATCATGTCCTGCTCATTTCCCTTTGAATATTTCGGCATTTTTTCGGCATGGAAATACACTCCGTTGAGGTCTCTTGAATCGGTTTTCTGCTTTTCGGATTTGTTGATGTAAGCCATGTCGGAATCGTTGCCCTTTGTGCCTACGCGCTTCCAAAGTTCCTGCCATTTACCCTCCTCAGAATTTATGTTGTGAACAACGTTCATAAGTCCGTTGCCTATGAATTTAACCTTTATTTCGTTTGTTGTCCCGGTTTTTCCGTCCTGTGATTTCTCAACGGTTTCCTTTATAATAGAGTCGTTTACAACGGTGTATTTGCC
>CAVCON010000207.1:0-491 GCA_963603805.1 Oscillospiraceae bacterium | reverse complement strand
AAGATGCGGCAGGGGAGAGTGCCATCACTGCAAAGGCTGCAAAAGTTCTCAATAATGTTTTCATTGATACCATGTTATTTTGTCTGCAATAATAGCGATTTATCTTCATACTGAAAAGCAAATCAGCAGGAAATTGTGCAAAAATAAAAGGCGGCACACTCAATGTATGCCGTCCTTATTGTTGTTCCACACCGATTCGAACGATGACTGAGAGAACCAAAAACTCTAGTGCTGCCATTACACCATGGAACAAACACGGTGCTATCGTTAAATAGCAATGCAAAATTACTCAAAACATTTCATTCTGCAAACTTTTTTTCTTCAAACTTGTTTTCGGGTAGAAAACGCAAGGGTGGGGTAGGGTGATGATGAATTATATATTAAAGGCTTTTGATTTTGGTATAAATGTTTATGTAAAAAGTATATAATCAATAAGGAGTAACATTGTAGGGGCGTATGGCATACGCCCTGAATTGCGCCGATTTTGGCAA
>CAVCON010000206.1:0-3400 GCA_963603805.1 Oscillospiraceae bacterium | reverse complement strand
CCGTAGCCCCTTCAGGATCTATTATGCTGTCTCTGTTTGTGGAGTCGTAAGGATAGTCGGGCGAAGCATTCCAGTCATTGTACGTGCTGGCGCCATCCTTGAACAATCTGAAAACTTTTCCCATTTTAGAAATTTATTTTTTCTGCCACAAGTTTGCCGGTGGCGTTATAGAACATCTTTACAAAATCCGCCTCATCACAATTTGTGCGTTTCAGCTTTCTCGCCTCCCTGTTCAAACGGTCGTAAAACAGATTATAGTTGCTCTTAAAACTGCGCACCGACTTGGGAATTGCGTTGGGAATTATGTCAAACGGCGAGTTTCCGCTTTCCACCTTGAACATATTAAGGCTGCGCACATTATCCCTCATCTCCATCAGCCATTCCAGATAGGCCGACAGGAAACTCCTGACATTACGCATAAACACCCCATCATAAAAATCTTGCTTAATGTTCAATATGCTGTTAGCGTTAAAGTGGGACGAAGATATGAAATCGTACTTGTTCCTAAGGCAGTTTGCAAACAAAAGCATTCTGGCAAGCGGAACGCCTACCATATTGGCAATGCCCTTATAAAACTTGTCATAACCCACATCGTCAAGCACGTCCTTTATGCCGAGTTCCAAATTTTGCGTAGGCGCATAGTGGTTATTGCAAAAGTCAGCCACGGCAGTCGCCGCCACAAACTCCATAAGATGCGCCTGGTTTTGCTGAAGATGTCCGCCTTCATTGTTTTCGTATATATTGGCAATGTCATCCCCCGCGAAATACAAGGCGTTTATAAGCTTGTCCCTGTAAATATTATTTTCATAATACGCAAGAGCCGCCACAGCCTTTGAGACGAACGTAGAAGAGTCGATTTCACTGTTCTGTGAGCTTCTCACCCGAAAATAAGGAAGTACGGTAATTGCGCCGATTTCGGCATTGTTTATAAGCGAATAGTTCGGAAAGTCTGTACTCTTTCTCAATGTTTTCAAGAGTAGCGGAAAACCGCTTGCACCAGTTCCGCCGAATATCGAACTTATTATGAAAATCTTATCCCCTTCCACAAAAGAATTGGCAAAATCGGCAAACTGCTTGGACTTTACTATTTGATTCAACACCACGCAGCCTATATTAGGATTGCCCTTAAAACCCACCTTCATGGAACTTTTAAGATTGTTCTGGCTGAAAAGCATATTCACGAGAGCCTGGTTTTCCCTGCTCATCGAAGCGACATTCATGAAATTGCCGAATGTCATGTCGCTTGTGTTCGAAACCTGCATTGAATAGTTCGCGTTCTGCTTCAATATGCCGGTTTTCCAAAAGCCGCCCTCCTTGTCATTTCCCAAACTTTCCCTGATGCTGTTATAGCAGTCCATAAGTTTTACTGTGCGGGTAAGGTCGGCATTGGATGCGTCCGGGTCTATTATTATCGGCACAATTTCGCTGACATTCACTTTAATGTTTCCTGCAAGAAGCATTGTCAGCGCACGAAGAACCCGCGAGCCAGTTCCGCCTATTGCAAACACATAACACTTTGACATTTCCTTATTTTTTAATGTGGGGATAATGAGAACAATTGACGCTTCTGCACTTTATCAAAAACGACACCAAGACATACAAAACTGCGGAAACAACAGCCACGGCAATTCCGAAATTCACAAAGTCGAATACAGAAACATCTATAGGCACAGCCTCTCCGCTCGACAAATCGGTCTCCACCATCGCTCCCGAAGCATAGACAGCCTGCACCCGCAGCCACGTCATCAGGAAGTTGATTGCGGAGTTGACAAGCAAAGACAATCCCCAGCCTTTCCACGAGTTCAAAGCCGGATGGTCTATCACATAATAAAAGGCTGTGCATACAACCACGCTGATTACCAACATAGCCAGCCCTATCTGGCTGTACAGCCTCCCGTCCTCATACATGAAGTTTGAGAGCGGTATTCCGTAAATATTTTGGAACAGCCCGAATATGCCGCCAAACAAATCGTTCATACTAATTCTTTTTTAGCGAGAATTTTATTTCCATTATATCCTTGTCGTCATAGGCATTGCCGATGCCGTAAAGCACATATTTTATCCCTGTAGTCTTGCGCCCGATAAAAACGCCAGTGTCATCATTCGCCTGTTCTATCCAGAGCGGAGTTTCCTGCTTTTTCAGGCTTATGCGCTCGTTGGTCGGCTGCACGCTTTGCGGTGCGCTCACTGTCAGAATGTGCGTATAAGGGCTTTCCGGGTCTTTTATTTTTTCCACATACTCCAGCTTGAACTGCCTGTCCGAGCTTTTATAGAGATTTCTGTTTACAAGAGTGTCGGCATCCATAAAAGTGGATGTCATGTCTGCAAGAATTTTTATCCTGTAATTGTCCGAACCTTTTTCCGGCAGAAGCGTGCATTTGTTGTCCTTGAAAAGCCTCCCTGTTGAATTTGTCAGAGTCATCACGGGTATATGCTTGGCCGTATAAGCCACCATGTTTGTTACTTTGGCATTAGGAACACTCTCCAAAGGGACTTTCCTCACAAGCTGGCTCACCAAGTTTCTCGGTCCTGCCAAAACCACGTAATAAGGGCGGCGGGCATCTATATCCGAACTGCCTTTGGAATTATAGAATTTCCCATAAAATCTGGACATAAGGCGGTACACTACAAACGTCAAATCTTTTTGTTTCTTCAACTTTTTGCTTACGATAGCCTCTATCGAGATTTGGTTGTTCACAAAGTAATTGCTTGCCGCACCTTTGGGCAAGGACAATATGCAGTCGCTCACAAACACCGACACAGTTTTGTTGTCCTGCCTTTCCAATACCATTTTGAGCATAGAAGCCAAGTCTGTTGAGCTGCGGTCTCCCCCTGCCGCCCGGAAAGCGTCCACGCTAAAAGACCCGCTCAAGTTTTCCAACGGAATATTGTTCGGGACAACCTTGCTGTTGATGTAAAAAAAGCGGGTGTCTTTCACATACCTGTTCACCCCGGTGATATATCCGAAAACCGCGTCCTTAAATTCAAAGCCGTCGTGCATATATCCGTCCATGCTGCCGGAGTTTTCAACATACAAATTCACCACACATTTTTCCAAATCCTCGGTCTTGCTGGAAGGCCATGAAATTTTGGCGTTCCCACAACTGACCAGCAATAAAGCACAAATGGAAAAAAAGCCGAGTATCCTCATCTGCTAAGGCAAAATCTTGTTTTATAAAAATCATTATCCGCTTACAAAATTAATAATTAATTTTTTCTTTGCCATTATTATACGTCTCTGTTCGGGATAATTAGTCAGAAAAGACCAATGTGTTGCCAAACACGCAGTACCCCCAATGTTCGTTACGCAGTTTTCTATGTAATACCACTGCCAATTTTCTCACGACTTTGCAAACACCACTAAATTTGTTTAATATATTGATTTTCAAAAGAATAACAG
>CAVCON010000205.1:0-3444 GCA_963603805.1 Oscillospiraceae bacterium | reverse complement strand
CTATGTAGAAAAAATTATGTCTGATATAATTCAAACTACATCAGACCTTTTTTCCGCCTTGACAAACCTCTGAAAAACAAACCGTTATAAAGAATATCTTATTTGGGGCTATTCTCTTGGAAATCAAAGTGTTGCGGATTTGGCAATGTTTGCCGTCCCCCGGCTGCAAGACGGCGGAGAGGATATGTCATGCAAGGCGTTGTCCCAGTCCTTTTGGGTTTCATTGCCAGGACAGGAGGAGGAAGCAAAAAGCCGGTGCGCCACACGTGCGCACCGGCTGAAGGGATATATTACTAACCTTGATTAATGGTTGGTGATTATTGTCTGATACTTGAAGTCTTTCGCCTTGCTGTCGTCTATTGTGCCGTCAACAAACCAGCCCTCATGATGGTCGGAGAAGACATCGAGCGTTTCGTCAATGGTTGTGGAAGTTGCGGTTTCCCAGCGTGTGCAAATCACGGGGCGGCCGAATTTGTAAGCCCTGCTGTTGAGCCAGCCAAGTTCGGGGCTGTCCTGCGAGGAGTTGATTGACGCAATGTCGCTTAACTGCCAGGTCAGATAAACAAGGTTGATGCCGGCGTTTCCGAAGTTCAGCCTGTCCCAGCCTCCGCCTCCGGCGTAGTGCTCCAACTGCTTTTTGTAGTCAAAGCCGTCCTCGAATTTGTTTGTGCTCACGGCCGGCGTGGCGAACACGGGGCGGTTGGGCGATACGCTGCGTGCCGCCTCAAAAAGCTTGGGCAGGAGGGTGAGCAACGTTGACGACAGCGAGGACGCAGCCCCAGGGCGGTTGTAGATTTCCCATGCCAGTATGCGCGGGTCGTTGTTGTAGGTCTTTATCATGTTCGACACGTAGTTCTGCAATGCCGTTGCGTTGCGCTTTGCGTAAGTGTCGTTGAGCAGCATTGGGACAACTTTCATGCCGTATTGGTCGGCGGTGTTCAGAAGCTCCTCGAACTGCTCGATGTATGTGGCGTTGGTGCGGTTGTATGTGTCGAAGTTCATCTGCACGCTCACGCTGTTGTAAATCCCTTTCGGCCCTTGCTCCTTTATGCCCTCAATGGCTGCAGCGGGTGTCTTGTAGTAAAGTCCCTTTATCGGTCCGCAGTTCATCTGCGCCCAGGCTTTCCACATCGGCATCTTATATGTTTCGCCCGCCACGGTTGTGGTTAGCGGCCGGTTCTTGAAGTTTTTGATTTCGTCGGCGTTCAGGTCGGCGGATGTTGCCCAGTTCACGTGGTAGTCGGCAAACTCGTCCTGCAACTTGGCTGTGTTCATGAAGAACAGCGGGCGGCCGTATTGCGTGAAGATGTTGCCGAGCTGCTGCGTGCCCACCTCCGCGTTGCCGTCGGTGCTGAATGCCGTTATGTCGCTGAGCTGCCACATATAGTTGGCGTAGTCGGCGGCGGTGGAGTCGGCCTGTTGCGTCGCGCTTATGAGCGGCGTGGCGAACATTGGCTGGTTGGGGAAAGTGTAGCGCACGTAGCTGAACAGGTATGAGAACGCCGTCTTGAAGTTCGCGGGTTCGGTGGTCGCGGTCTGCTCAAACAGGCACCAGCCTGCGAAGCGGCGGTCGTTGTAGAACTTGTTAATCACATTGTAGGCGTAAGTGGCGAGCGAAGATCTGGTTGTTGACAGATTGTCGCTCGTGAGCAGTATCGGCAATACCCTCATGCCGGCGTTTTGCGCCTTGTTGGCAAGCGTGCTTATGGTGTTGTAGTAGGCGGATGCCCCGCTGCTGTAGCCAGAATAGCTAAGGCGCACGGCGATGCAGTTGTAGGCTTGGTCGTCTGCGTGCTGGTCGAGATAGGAGTTGGCTTCGCTCACGGAGTAAGCGTAGTGTATCTTGAGCGGTTCGTCGCACATCCATTTCCACGCACGCCTCTTTGTCCAGACTTCGGTCTCCTCCACGCCGGGGTAGATTTGCTCGGTGGTGTATTTGAACTGCCTCACATATTCCTCCTCGCGTTCGTCAACAGGGTCGCCTCCGGCGTAGTATATGCAGTGGAACATCGGCTCGTAAGCATAGTATGTGGATTTCCACCATGTAACGTCCCAGTTGGAGTCGCAGGAGTACAAGCCCCATGTGTAGAAGCCTATCTTGTATTTTGCGCACTCGCGCAGCGATATGGCCATGCCCGAGCCGTTGGGACGGGTGAGTGCCTCGGTGCATATTATCGGGCGGTCGCTAATCTTCTTCAGCCTCTGCACAATTATGCCCACGTTTGCACTGTGGTCCGCCTGCATTCCGTAGTCGTGGAAGTTGTGTACGTCCATTTCGGCTTCGGCGGCGTTGCGCTGGGCATTGTACTTGCCGCCGGTGTTTCCGTTGCCGGTATCCCATATAATGGAGGCGGAGATTGCCTGTGTGCAGCCCTCCTCACGCGCCCATTGTCCCATGAGCCGTATTGTCTCCATTATCTTCGGCGTGTTGTCGTCCTCAATTGCGGGTTCGTTCCAAAGATCCCACAATATAATTCGCTCGTCGTTGCGGAAGCGGCGTATCACCTGCCTCACCGTGCTTTCGAGCTTCAGAGAGTCTGCCGTTGATGACGGAATGCGGGCGAAGGTGAACACGGGCGAAATTGTCATGCCGTATTTCCACGCTGCGGCAGCTGCGTTCTCCACGCTGTTTATGAAGTCTGTCGCATTTCCGCCGCTGAGAAACCAGCGCACGGAGTTGTAGCCCGACTTGTGGGCGAGGTTAAGTGCCTCGTCCTGGCTAACGGCGTTGCATGGGGGTGTGGGGTGGTTTATGCCCTTTATAACCCCCACCTTGTCAAACCAAGCCTCGGCCTGTTCTTTCGACCATTGCGGACGCTCGTTTGGGTGCGCGGTGGAGGAGGATGCCAATATCACCTTTTTTGTGGTTGTGCCGGTTTGGGCAATTGCCGAAAAATATGCCGGCATTGCCGCCAAAAGGCACAAAAGCATTTTCTTGCTGAATGTATTCATGGATGCTGCTGTTATGTTTGCGATATGTCTTGAATTGTTGAAATTCTGCGTTGATGGAAATGCGAAAGCAAATTATGCAATCTGCTTACAAAGGTACGAAAAACACGCCAAAACCGCACGGTTTTAAAGCACCAAAACGCAATCAATGGCAGAATGCCCTTCCGCACCATATTGCATACGTCCGCAGTGCATGGGTTTTGCAATGTTGCGGCGTTGGTTTGCATTGTTTGTGCGGTGTCGTTCATGTGGTGGCGCACAAGGCGTGTGCAATATGCGCCACAAAAATACAGACAACAATTAATCAAAGAATTGCGCCATTTGTAGGGACGTATTGCATACGCCCTGAATTGCGCGGATTTGTGATGCCGTTGCGGTAGTTTGCGGTGCGGTTCGGGCGGTGTGGTAAAGGGTGTATGCAATACACCGCACAAACACACAAACAACAAATTGTAAGGAAATTGCACCGCTTGTAGGGGCGTATGGCATACGCCC
>CAVCON010000204.1:708-3508 GCA_963603805.1 Oscillospiraceae bacterium | reverse complement strand
GTATGTATCTTTTGAACTATAAGCGTGGGCCTCAAATTCTTAATATAATAGGTGCCACGTCGCCGGCTACTGTGTTTTTTTCAAATGCAAACAATTTGGAGTATGTTGCCGAAAATTTGAATTTCGGTCAGCACAAGCCGTTTGGAAAGACTTTTGAACCGCTGTTCAAGCGTGATGCCGAATATATAAAGGCATGGTTTGCTTTTCGAAAAAGCGTTGCCGGTTTCGCAAGCCTTTTCCCTGAAATGGATGATTACCTTAACCAAACTTTCACCGCAATAAAGGATGAGAATCTTAAATCTTCTTTGTTGGAGGATGGTAATTCTGAAAAGTATGAGGATATAAGTTTGTTTGGGGAAAGTGCGGATTTTGTGGAAGTTCTTGGTTATAGGCTGTTTTCTTTGAAGCCGCGCACGGTTGGGAATAGTGAGTTTGAAATTAAGCCAACTTGTGAAAACCCGTTGAAGCCGCTGGTTTTGCCTGCCGCTTCGGGCAACAAATACAAAGATTTGCAATACACATCTTCTAAATGGGGTGGCGAATACACCGCCCCAAAGGAGGACAGCCGCACTTTGCAGGAGCGCACTTTGCCGTATGACGGAACGAAGCAGCCCTATCTTACGATTGGCGATTTGCTGGAAGACCAAATTGTCGAAGTTCCCCACAATCTGAATAGGAAAGACTATTTTGACGGCAACGCACACATTGAAAATAAAAAGGATTGCCAGGCATTTTTGTTGCCGGTTAAGCCGTTGTATTTCTCGTTCTTTGGCGTGAAGGATTTGTGCGGCTGTATGCCCGACGGTAAAAAGGCTGTTGAAATTCTCGTCCAGGGGGATGGCGAGGTTAAAGTTGTTTTGCGCATTCCAATACGCGGCAACGGCGATGTGTCGTACATGGAATACGTCAGGGTATACGGCGGCGACAAGGCAGACGGCGTTTATGGAATTGGCAGGGTGGACGCAACAGGCTTTGTTATGCCCAATGCTGAGTTCAATTCCGACGATGAGGCTTATTATACTGTGGCTTGGGTTTCCACAGACAGCCGTGATGACATGGGGCTTGAGTTTTACAAGGGCGGAGTGTGCCTTACTGATGTGCGCAAAGCGTCAAGAACAGCAAGCGGGGACGTAACCCGTGCCACGACATACACTTTGGAGCAAAAGAGGTTTGATTATATACGTCTGAAAACAGGAAGCGGTGCGGGCTTGATAGTTCCGCTTTTAAGGAAAAATAAGGCGGTTAATGCGTTTGACTTTTCGGTGGACTTGGGAACAAGTTATACACATATAGAATACAAGGAACAAGGCGGCATGGGGAGTGAGGCGTTTGCATACGGCGAGGATAATTCCCTTGTAAGCGAGATGTTCACGCCTCTTTATATGGAAAAGAACGGAAAGAAAACGCAGTGGGATTTGCTTGACGAGCGGCCATTTGTTGAAAAGGATTATTTGCCTGTAAGTATGGGAAAAAGCCTTGGCGGACACAAGAACGGAGAGGGTGATTTCGGTTTCCCCACGCGCACAGTATTGTCGTGTGCGCGCTCAGTTTCATGGGACAGGCCCGTGAGTGCTTTTTCACTTGTGAACATTCCCTTTGCATATGGCAAACGGCGCGATTTGCCGCACGACAAATACGAGTTCAACATAAAGTGGGGAACGGAAAAGGAACGGATGCTGCTCGACAAATATGTGGACTGCCTGATGCTTATGATCAGGAACAAGGTGGTTTTGTGCAACGGCGATTTGGCCAAAACGGGAATAACCTGGTTCTATCCCCAAAGCATGCCGCAGAGCCAGCTAAGCTATTTGCGGCGCATTTGGAACGACAAATACAACAAGTATTTCAAACCGGCTCCGGCTGAAACAAAGATCATGCTTGAGAGTGTCGCCCCTGTGAGGTATTATTTCAACAAAATAGCCTCTTCGTCGGAAATAGTTAATATAGACATTGGCGGCGGTACAACCGATGTGGCTTTTGCAAAAGACCGCGAAATGCAGTGCGTAACCTCGTTCCGCTTTGCAATGAACGACTTGTTCCGCGATTTCATTGCCGAAGATAATTTGGAAAACGGCATCATAGACTATTTCAAGCCAAAGATACGCAAGGTGTTGGAAACAAACGGACTTGCAGAGCTTGTGGCGGTGCTTGAAAGCGAAAGCAACCGCCGACCCGAGAACATGGCTTCTTTCCTGTTTGCGTTGAAAGACAACCAGATGGTGAAGAACGTGGATGCCAAGCTGATAGATTTCGACTATATACTTGAGACGGACGACAAATTCAAGATTGTTTTCCTGCTATTTTACACAGCGGTCGTTTATCATGTAGCGCAAATAATAAAGGCAAAGGGGTTGGAAATTCCGCGTCATTTGGCTTTCAGCGGCAACGGCGGATATGTGGTCAACATCCTTTCCTCAGACAGCGGAAGCATATCACAATATACAAAGGCTGTGATGGAGGCTGTTGTCGGAAGCAAGTGCGGGGCCGGCTTGGATATTGTCGGCTTGGAATACGGCAGCAGCCCCAAGGTGGTTACCTGCAAGGGCGGCTTGTTGCACGATGATTTCGAACCTTCCCAAAGACCGCATGAGGTCGTGCTGAAATCAACAGGGGATGGGTTCGCCGATTTGCGGCAAACATACAACGACATCACAGAAGAGTACAAGGATAGTGTGGTAAAGGCTGTGGAGGAATTTTTCTCTTTCGCGCTCGATGTGATGCCAAAGAAAGTGAACGTTGAGGACCTTTTCGGGGTGAGCCGTATGTCTGTTGAAACGGCAAGGAAAGTGTGCGTTGCCGA
>CAVCON010000204.1:0-678 GCA_963603805.1 Oscillospiraceae bacterium | reverse complement strand
TGAAAACTTATTTGGGCAAAGTGCTTTCCAATGTGGAGAATGGCGACAAGGGCAAAAACATAGAGGAGACGATGTTTTTCTATCCCATAAAGGGAGCTTTGAACACGCTGTCAAGAAAAATATACGAACAAAACAAGTAAAACGCTGTAGTCCGTGATGCTGATAATAGGAGGAGAAAAAATAAAAAAAAAGCTGTCGGAACTAATAAGGCAACTTTCTGACAGCCGTAAAAGTCTCGATGAGTGCAGAAAGGAAATAGCCTCTTTGCAGGAACAACTGGCGGCGCAGCAGAAAGCTATTGCCGCTATGCAAGAGGCATTGAACTCGAAAACTGCAAAAGAACACGAAGAAAAGAAAGGTGGCAGTGCGTCAGGCGATGTTGCACGCAAAGGCTATTTCGACTTGAACCGCTCTGATGTCTTTGTGGCCTTGAACGAGGAGAAAACTGCCAAGAGCGCGTTTTCGGTGCATCCAGCCGGTGAAAAAGGCTGTGTGGAGTTCGAAATATGCAATCTGCCGCGTATTGCGTCATACGACGGAATAGGCGAGGCTGTGGCTTTTGAGGCAGGAAGTTGTCATTTGTCTGTGGCGAAAAAATGCAGAACAGTGGAAAATGGTTTGGCAAGAATGGGGAGCGATGGCTTTTGGCATATAGAAAGGCGCGTGAAGGTGCTTTTG
>CAVCON010000203.1:0-3670 GCA_963603805.1 Oscillospiraceae bacterium | reverse complement strand
TACGGTATATATGTAGGGGCGTATTGCATACGCCCTGTATGCCACCGCGTGAACCACACCGCAAACCGCCGACACGACATTGCAAATCCGTGCAATTCTGGGCGTATGCAATACGCCCCTACAATTGGCGCAAATTATTAATTAATCGTTATTTATATATTTACAGCGCGTATGGCACACGCCCTGTACGCCACCGCGCAAACCGCACCGCGAACCACCGTAACAACATCGCAAATCGGCGCAATTCAGGGCGTATGCAATACGCCCCTACAATTGGCGCAATTCGTTAATTAATTGAACTTTGAGCGTTGGTGCGGCATATCACTTACTCCATATACGCCACAGTATGAAACACAATACAAAACAGGCGTAATACAAACGTATGCCAACGCTACAAGAGATTATTTCTTTGCCTTGGCTTTGGCGGCTTCGGCATCGCGCTTCGCCTTTGCTATTATGGAGTCTTTCAAAGCCTCGCGCTCTTTGAGGGTCATTTTCTTTTCGGCGGGCTTTGCCTTGGCGTTTGCATTGTCGGCGGCAGCGGCTGGCTTTTGCGTGGTGGCGGACTTGTTGTTTGTGGCTTTCGCCGCGTTCCCGGTTTTCCTCACCGTTGCTTTCACATTCTCCGCCTTGGCTGCGGTTGTTTTCTTTCCCGCATTTTTTGCTTTAGCCGCTGCGGCCTTGGCTTTTGCACTTGCGGTTTTCGCCTTTGCCTTGTCGGCTTTTGCCTTAGCCTTGGCAGCCTCTTTCGCCTTTCTCTTGGCAAGTTTCAGAGAGTCCGCCTTCGCTTTCTTGTCCGCCTTCAGTTTTGCCTTTGCTGCTTTTGCCGCCATTTTTGCAGAGTCTTTCTGCGCCTTTGTCAGCTTCTCCACCGTTTTTCCTGCATTGGCCTTTGTCGTTTTCTCTTCCGTTTTCGGCAGAACCTCCTTGGCGGCTGTTTCCTTTACGGCGGCAGCCTTTATAGAGTCGGCTTTTGCCTTAGCGGCTTTGACGGAATCCGCTTTTTCTTTTGCAGCCTTCAACGAATCCGCCTTGGCTTTCGCCGCCTTTGCCGAATCCTCTTTCGCTTTTTGCGCTTTGAGTGAATCATCCTTAGCCTTGGCGGCTTTAAGCGAGTCTTGGTTCACAGCTTTAGGCTCTGCGGTTTTTGTCTGTGGCTTTGCCGTTGCCGTATCCTTCTTTGCCGTTGCCTGTTTGCCTGTATTTTGCGCTGTCGGTGCTTTCACGGTTTTCACGGAATCGTTCTTCGCTCCGGCAACTGCATTGACGGTTTTTGCTTCGGCTTTCTTTTCTGTGGCGGGGGCGTTTTTCTTCGGCGCGGCGGCAGCCTTGCCCGCAACCTTTGCCGTGTCTTTCTTTTCGGGCAGCTTCTTGCCGTCGGCAGCCGCAGCCTCGGCGGGTGTGGGTACGTAAACCTTTACTATAGGTTCGGCTTTGCCCGCCTTTTTCGGGGCGGCGTTGCCGAGCAGTGCCTTTGTGTCAAGTTTTCCGCTGTCGTCAAACAGTCCGTATGTGGTTTTCAGCACGCGGAACTCCGTCCTGCGGTTAAGGGCGTTGCAAGTGTCCTGCTGGCTTTCCTTTAGTTTTTTTATGTAGCTTTCAGTGAGCGTGTCGCCCTCATGAAGGAATTTATACGAGGCGGCAAGTCGTTTTGTTACAACCTTGGGGCGCAGCTTTCCATAGCCAACTGCCGTAAGCCTGTTGGCGTTTATTCCGTGGTCTATCAAGTAGTTCACCACCGACTCGGCGCGGTGCTGCGAAAGTTTGCGGTTGTAAAGTTCGTTGCCCCGATAGTCGCAATGCGAGCTAAGCTCTATGGTGATATTGGTGTTGTCGTTGAGCAACTGCGCGAGCTTGTCGAGAGCCTGGCGCGAGTCGTCCGTAAGCTGCGCACTGTTGAATTCATAAAAAACATTCCTTACAAGCACCGGGGAATTGACCGACGGCAAGGGGAAATAAACGGTGTCGCTCGTGGACACCTCCGCCGAGTCGATAGTAAGCTCCTGCTTGTAGTTCAAAAAGCCGTCGCACGTGGCAAGAAGCACATATTTCCCCCCGGGCTTCACCACCTGCTCAAAACTTCCGTCGCCTTTCAGCCCGAACTTCATGTTGGTTCCGTCGTTGCCTATCATATACACCGTGGACTGCGGAAGTTCATAGCCGTCCTGCTCGTAAACCCAGCCAGTAACGGTATGCACCACTTCGGGACGCTCGAAAGAGTAAATGTGGTCCCATCCGCGCCCGTTCTTGCGGTTGCTGCTGAAAAAGCCACGGTTGTGAACGCCCTCGAAAGTCATTCCGAAGTCGTCGCCCGAAGAGTTGACCGGCGAAGGCAGTATCTCAACGCTCCACGTGTTGTTTGCCGTGTCGGGGTGGGCGCAATATATGTCAAGTCCTCCCATGCCGGGGTGTCCGTTCGAAGAGAAATACATATCGCCGTTGAAGCGGAACGTGGGGAACATCTCGTCGCCCGGAGTGTTCACCGGCTCGCCAAGATTTTCTATCATCCCAATTCCGTGGGAATCGAGCTGCGCCCGCCAAATGTCGAGACCGCCCACGCCGCCCGGCATATCCGACACAAAGTAAAGCCACTTGCCGTCGGGCGATACCGCAGGGTGGGCGTATGACGAAAGAGTGTCGGACGAGATTTCCACCTTTTGCGGCTTGCTCCAGGTGGCGTCCGAGCGCGATGAGGAGTATATTTCGGCATAGCGCGGATATTCCGGGTCAACTGTGCAATAGGTGAAATACATCGTCTGCCCGTCCGGGGTGATTGCCGCCGCCCCCTCGTCAAAGGCGGTGTTCACGCTCCCCTGCAAAGGTTCGACGGGCTTCCATTTGCCTTTGTCGTCTTTTGCCGTATAGAAAAAGTCGCCGTTCTTCATTCCCGTTATTCCGCTGTCGTCATCGCCGGTGGCCTGCGGGCGTGTTGACGAGAATATAAGCTGGTCGTAGTTTTCGCCAAACAACACCGGGCAGTAATCAGCCCTGCGCGATGCGAACAGAGCCACAGGATGGACGGAATAGTTCGAACCCCGCTCCTTCATCTCCGGTCCGAGGGCGCACGACTCTATGCCGTTTTTTGTGCGCACGTCGTTCGGCTGCAACTCAAGGTACTGCTCGTAGTTTTTCTGCGCCGCCTTGTAGTTGCCCTGCATCCTCTGCATTTCCGCAAGCCAGAAATAAGTGGTGGTGTCAACGTAGTTATACCTCACGGCATTCCTGTACGCGCCCTCCGCCTTTGACGTGGAGTTAATCCTGCGGTAGCATTCCCCCATCAGGAACGCCCTCATGCCGCGCGCCTCCTTGTCGCTGCGCGGCGTGGTGGAGTATGCGGTCTTGTATTCGGCGGCGGCATCGAAGTACTCGCCGTGCGAGAAAAACATATCGCCTTTCTTCTGGTGCTTTTCGGGCGTGCTGCACGAGGCGGCGAGACACAACACCGCCACCAACACCATACATATATTATACGCCTTATATATATTATATGTCTTGCCGCTCATACTGCCCATTGCGCCGCAAACTTGCAGCGCATTATATTATATAACTTCACAGCGGCGGTTTTATTGTTCCAAGTCTCATTTTTAGCCCTGCGGCAAAAACAAGAAAATTGTTTTCAGCCCTAAATCACCACAACGCAATCTTGCCCGCCACTCCCAAGTCAAGCGTG
>CAVCON010000202.1:0-3677 GCA_963603805.1 Oscillospiraceae bacterium | reverse complement strand
TGAATTATGTCTGATATAATTTTTTCTACATAGGACATAGTTTTTCCTACATCAGATGTAATTTTAGTGGTATTGGTATTGCGCGATTTGTAGGGGCGTATTGCATACGCCCTGTACGCCACCGCATGAATCGCAATGGCAAACCGCCGCCACAACATCGTAAAACGGCGCAATTCGGGCGTATGCCATACGCCCCTACAAGCGGTGCAATTTTCTGACTAATTGACTTTTGTGCATTCGCAGCGCGTATTGCATACGCTATGTGCGCCACCGCGCAAACTATCGCCGATATATTGTAAAAAATGCGCAGTTTTTCCGCATTTTGTTGAAAATGAGAAAATAAATCTTATCTTTGCAAATGCAGGCTGTTGAAAGCCGTAAAAGCGTAAACAGGAGCATAACAATCAAATAATAAAACAATGAAACATTTTACCCTTGGAAACATTAATGTTCGGCGCGTGTTGCTGACGGTGGCGGTTGCAATGGCGGCTGTGTTTGTGCCACAGAATGCACAGGCAGACGAGTACTATGGTTTTGAGGTTGCCGGCGTGAAAGTAACCGACCAAAACTGCGATGATCTTTCGGTGATAGACGGCGTGAGCGGCAGTATATGGTACGATGAGTATTCTAACGCGCTGTATATGCGTGACGCAAAAATTGAGACCAAGGACGGCAAGCCCGGAATATTGGCGGAAAAGCCTCTGGAAGTGGCTTACGGATTCGAGGATACCGTTTTCACGGCTGATGCTCCGTGCATAGTGTTTGAAAAAGGCGGCAAGCTGACCTCCTCAAGCGTTGAGGGTGCGCTGCTGTGCATGGCTTCCGGCGGATATGCTGCAATTGAGGTGGGAGACACGCTGGAGATTAACGAGACGAACGTATGGGCGTTCGGGAAATACGGCATAGCCGGCAAAGGAAGCAATGCAGGGCTTTATGTTATGCGGAGCGGACTTGAACTGTTTGGTACGGAATGCGCCATGAGCAACGTGGCGTGGTATAATGGCGAGGCTGTAAGGATGGTGTCGCCCGAAGGGGCGGCTTTTGACGCAGGGCTGCGCGGCATGGCAAAGGACGGCAAACTTGTTTCGGACACGCTTTTCATAGCCCCTGTGCAATCTTACAGGATAGCCATAATGAACGATGACAGCACGTATTACGTGAATGAGGAAAATTGCAGGGATTTGTCTGTGTTCGACTGCGTGGAGGGAAAGGCTGACTATGACTGGGAAACGAAAACCCTCACGCTCGACAATACGAAGATTGACGGAACGCTTTTTATAGCCGAAAATGGCGTGAACATTGTGGTGAAAGGCAGGAATGAGATAAGGAGCACATCCTCTCCAGATGCATCCCTCAGAGGGTGTAGCCTTTTTGTCGGGCTTGCTGACACGGTGAGCATTTGCGGCGTGAAAGGCGGGGAACTCAAATTGATGGGAGACTATGAGCAAAATGCGCTCGGCGTTTTCACGCTGCTTCTTGGCGGAGGCTATGCTGATTGCGACATTTCCATAAAGGACTGCAATTTGGAGATAAACGGTTTCGTCCCGATAGGACTTGGCGCGGCCGGTTCGAGCAGGCCTTTGGAGCGGAACGTCGCATCGCAGTTTGCCGCGCCGTTTGCGACGGAGGGCAAGGTTTTGCGTAGCACCGAGGACAATTACCGCACGCTGTGGATAGACAATTCGAACGTGAAGCTGAATTGCAGCCCCGACGGAACACCTGTTGCGATAGCGTGGGGCGACGTGAAACTTGTAAAGTGCAGGATTGTGTCTCCCGAGAATGCGACGTTCAAAAAATCATACTTCGTGACAGAGGACGACAATATATTGCAAGCCCCGCTGGTGATAGAGAGCGAAAGCACACCTGTGGGCGTGGCGGGCGCGAAGACGGATGCAGCGGCAGCAGGAAGCGGCATATACACCATTGAGGGCGTCAGGCTGAACACTGCGTTGGAGAACCTTCCCGCCGGACTTTACATAATAGACGGAAAGAAGATTATGAAGAAATGACATACAGGCAAAATCCCCTCCGCATAAGGCAGAGGGGATTTTTGTTTTGCAGCGTGGCGGTTGCCGTGGGAAAAAGTTCCGCGCAGTCCTCATCGGGCTGCGCGGAACATCTGTATTGTCTTTTATGGTCGCGGTGTTTTCGCGCCTTGTTCAGATTACAACGTGGTTGGGCAGCTCGTTGCGTATTACGCGCCCCATTGCAATCACGCATTTCAGGTTAAGTTCCGGGTCAAACATCATTATGTCCGCGTCCTTTCCTTTTTCGAGCGTGCCCTTGCGCTTGTCAACGCCGATAATCCTTGCCGGGGTTTCCGAAGCCATGCGGCACGCTTCGCCGAGCGGTATCTCCACTTTCTGAACCATGGTGCGTATGAGCCTGTCCATAGTAGCAATGCTTCCGGCAAGGGCTGAATGGTCGGCGAGCTTGCACACGCCGTCCTCTATGATTACACGCGGGTCGAAAGCCGTCTGCGAATCGCTTGCCGCGCAAGCCAGCGCGTCGGTTATGAGAGCCGTGCGGTCGGGTCCCTTTATCTTGTAAACAAGATTGAGTATCGTTGTGGGCACATGCTTTCCGTCGGCAATCACCTCAACAGTCATGTCGTCGATAAGGTAAACGCTTTCCACCGTCCCCTCGTATTTGTATTCGTGGTTTTTGTGGAAGCCCGGCATTGCGTTGTAGAAGTGCGTGGCGTGGGTGAAGCCCACTTCGTATGCCGTGCGCACATCGTGATAGTTTGCCTGGGTGTGCGCCACGCACGGCAGCACTCCGTGCTCAACGCAGGTGCGTCCGAACTCAACCGTACCGGGAAGTTCCGGGGCTTCGTCCCAACGCTTAATGCAGTTTGTCGAGTCGAGCAGCGGACGGTAGTCCATTGGCGTGGGGTCCTTTATGTTTTCGGGAAGCTGGCCTCCCGCCATCTGCTTGTTGAAATACGGACCTTCGAGGTGGAGTCCGAGCACCGGGCTGTCGGGCTGCGCCATGAGTTTCTCCGTGGTGTTCACCGCAGCCTTTATCATGGGAATGGTGGATGACGACAGCGTGGGGAGGATTGAGGTTGTGCCGTAGAACATATGGGCGTTTATGGCTTTGCGGAAAGCCTCCTCCGTGCCTTCCATGAAGTCCCTGCCACCGCCGCCGTGCATATGGATGTCAATTCCGCCGGGAACGATGTAGCAGCCGTTGGCATCGAAAAAGCGCGCGCTTTCTATGTGCAGCTCGTTGTTCGATACCTCTATAATTTTGTTGCCGTCGATTATTACCGAACCTCCCCTTATCCAGCCTTGGGGGGTGAGTATTCTGCCGTTGAGTATTTGTGTAAGCATGGTTTCTTTAAGTGCTTAAATTCCGTCTGTAATGAGACTGTTTTTATTTCGAAACCCAAAATTACTATTTTTATTTATTTCTGTGGCGCAAAAGCCGTATTTTATGTGTGTAAAAAGGAAAAACGCCCCTTTGCTGTCTTTTTGCGAAACGTTTGGCAAGGGAATATGCGGACGGCTTGCAGCCGAAAAAAGCGCAAGAGCGGCTCAATATACGTAAAGCATTGGTTTACAGAAAAATGATTGGTTAAAGAGTGTCTTTTGTAACGATTTGTTTTTCAGACGTTTGAAAATGGCGAAAAAAGGTCTGATGTAGTTTGAATTATATCAGACATAATTTTTTCT
>CAVCON010000201.1:0-3694 GCA_963603805.1 Oscillospiraceae bacterium | reverse complement strand
ACTCATTGCCTATGCGGTTGAGCGACGTTACAACGTATGTGTATCTGTCAATTCCCTTGTCGTATGGCAGTTTGTAGAACGTGTCGGACGTTATGTCGATTATGTGGGACGCATCGTCAGTGTTCTGGGGTTCGCCCGCCGCAAAGCGGTATATCACATAGCGTTGCGCCTCATCGATTGCCCGCTTCGCCTTCGGCCCTGTCCAGAACAGGATGTAGCCGTCTTCGGTCCACACGGGTTTTAGTTTCCTCACCTTTCCCGGGGCTTTGGAACTGATGAACGGCATTGCGGGCGGCAGCGCGGGCTTTGAGTAATAAAGCTGGCGCAACGCCTCGGCATAGTTCCCCTTGTTCTCGGCAAACGCTGCGCCGTACCACTGGCAGCTCCCGGCAACGCCGAGCGAGCGTTCGAGGTTCATCTTGGCCAGCAACTGGTGGCTCTGCGGATTTGCCGGGTCGGGATATTTTATTGTGTTCTCCACACTCTCGCCGATAATCAGCGGACGGTTCGATGCGAACTTGCTCCACCATTTTATCAGGGTGGCATAGTCGGCAACCGGATGCCCAATCTGCCAATAAAGTTGCGGCATTGAATAGTCAACCCAGCCTTTGTTCACCCAATACAACACGTCAGCGTACAAATCCTCATAGTTCTCCAAGCCGTTGGTGTCGGACCCGGGAATGTTTCCGCCGCGCCTTGCGTTGTGGTAGATGCCGAACGGCGAAACGCCGAACTTCACCCACGGCTTCACGGAGCGGATCGTGTCGTGGAGCATACGCACAAGCTCGTTGACGTTCCACCTGCGCCAGTCGGCGCGGTTCTGTATGCCGTTGTTGTACTTTGCATAAGTGTTGTCGTCGGGAATAACCTTCTGTCCGCCGGGATAGGGATAGAAATAGTCATCCATGTGGATGCCGTCAACATCGTAGCGGCGCATTATGTCAGCCACCACGCGGCAGATGTACTCCCTGTTGTAAGGTTCTCCGGGATCGAAAAGAATAAGGTCGCCATACTTGAAGAAATGATCGGGGTACATATTATACGGATGGTTCAGTGCCATTTCGTGCTTTGCGGCGGTTTTTGCGCGATAGGGGTTAATCCACGCGTGAAGCTCAAGCCCGCGCTTGTGACACTCGTCAATCATCCACTGCAAAGGGTCCCAGTAAGGGTTTGGTGCTTGCCCCTGCCTCCCGGTGAGGTAGTAGCTCCACGGTTCGAGCTTGCTGGGGTAAAGCGCGTCGCCCTCGCAACGTACTTGGAACATCACCGCGTTAAGCCCGCAGCGTTTGAAAGCGTCGAGGTATGTTGTAAGCGTGCGCTGCATCTGCTCCCTGCCCATTCCCATATACTGTCCGTTCACGGTTTGTATCCACGCCCCACGGAACTCGCGCTTGGGGGTGGCGGAAACGGTTTGCGCCTTTGCGCAGTGCGTGCCGAGACAGCAGAAAACCGCTGCTGCGGCAAATAAAGTCTTTATATGTCTGTTCATTTTCTGAAGGCGTTGCCGCCCTGTGATATTATTTTTAAGCTGTTTTATGATTTCAAGGTGTAAATTTAAGAATAAAATCCGAAACAGGCGCACACCTCCCAATTTATGCTTTAATGCGGCAGCAAAATTCCGCGACATAATCCGCTGTCATGCCGCCATGTTAAAGCAAAAACGGGAATCGTGCACACAATTCGGAGACGCTGCCCTCCCACAACGCCGTTGCGGCAAAATGCGCCCCACACGGCAGCGGCGTTATGGAATACGTCCCTTTGCATTGACGCTCCTCGTCAACGGAATTTGGTTAAAAACCTTTGTAAGGCGATAACTTAAAAAACGACTTTTGTATGAGAAAACTTTTCTTGATTGTTTTGTCGGCAATGTTGGCTTTGTGCGCCAGCATTTCGGCGCAAACTGTGCCGGAGAAAAGCTCCGGCGGTAAAACCAAATGGTATTTCATAAAGAGCTACGGCTACAGCGACTGCTACATGACCGCCAACGGCGACTGGGTTTACGGCATCGCGAAGGCTGGATACGACGACCCCGAGACAATGGCCAAGCAGCTGTGGTGCTTCACCACCGACGATGACTCGCTCTACACCATCACCTGCAAATACGACGGGCGCGTGTTCGACCTCGCCTATCACCCCGTAACCGAGGAGTGCGTCCACTTCACGTCGGGCGAAGGCATAAAGTTCGCGATGCGCACCATAGAGGGGCGCGAAGGCTTCGGGCTTACAACCGACCGCCCCTGCCCCTCGGGAAATCCCATAATGCGCTATCCGTCGTTTGCCGGCAGCTACAACAACACATTGTGGCTCGTGAG
The DNA here is from genome assembly GCA_963603805.1 of Oscillospiraceae bacterium. Taxonomy (GTDB): domain Bacteria; phylum Bacteroidota; class Bacteroidia; order Bacteroidales; family Bacteroidaceae; genus UBA6398. The sequence goes on along the minus strand of CAVCON010000201.1, from coordinate 1,382 downwards.
GCAGGTAAACAGCGAGCGCGACGAGGCTTGGTTCATAGCCGAGCCATACGATGAGGGATTTGAAACGCAGAACTCCGAAGAAGTGATATATTATAATATTGTCTCCTCAAACAGCGACATGAGCGGGCGGATGCTTGCCGACAACACTTCGAGCGTTGACAGCAAGTACAAGTTTGTGATGCAGGAGAGCGCGGCCGACAACCAGCTGGCGCAATGGAGGCTCGTGAGGTGCAAGAACCAGACGGTGGCGATTGTGAACCGCGCCACAGGCAACAGCATCTCGAACAGCCTTGAGGCCGACGGCTACATAAACATCCCGAACGCCGACGGCAAGGAAATAGTCCCCGCCGGTTACAACATCAGCAAGATTAGAGACGATGCAGAGTTTGTCATGTCCTCGGTGGGCGATGACGGCATCATGCGCTACCTAAACGCCGCAAACCTTTCCGGCGACCCGGCAGTTTTCGACCGCGACAATCTTAACGGCTCCGTATTCGCATGGAGGCTCGAGCAAGCCGACCAGGCGGTGGCGATAAACGGCGTAAGCAACGCCGCCGCGCAGGTTTCGGTTGTTGACGGCAGAATAGTTGTCCCGCAAGGCGTGGACTACAAGGTTTACTCCGCCGACGGAATTGCGATGCCCAAGAACAAGCGTCTCCCCAACGGCATATACATGGTAACAGCCGGGGGGAAAACCGTGAAGATCTTCATACACTAACTTTCTAAAACAACATAGACATGAATATCAGAAAATACAGATACATATTATCGGCACTCGCATTCTTGCTGCTTGGCGCATTTCCTACCAAAGCGCAGGACGTGGTGCTGGCAAGCACCGCAGCCGAGGGAAGCACAAGCCTGACGCTCTCCACATCGCAACCGCTGGATTTCAAAGCCGAAGGCGGCACAAAAGCAGTGGCAGTAAAGACAAACCTGAAAGTAAAGCCGCGCCCGGACGCAGGATGGATAGAAGCCGAAATGCAGGGCGACTCGGTCAAGGTCAAAGCCCAGCCCAACCAAGGCGCATCCGTGAGGGAAAGCACAGTAACCCTGCCCGGGCTTGACGGAAACACGAAAACTATAAAGGTACGCCAGCTCGGCAGTGCGCCCGCGTTTTTCGTGAACGAGCAGGAAGTGAGCGTCAACGGCAAATCTCCCGACATCATTCTCAACATTGTGAGCAACGCCGAGCTTTCGTTTACGTCGTCCGACTGGATAAAAAGCGGCGATGTGGCATGGCAGAGCGGCGACAAGGTTTATTCCTTCAAGACTGAGGAGATGCAGAAATCCGGAAACCGCGATGGCGAAATCCACGTGCAGCTCAAGGGGGACGCCGCCTCAAGGCAGACCGTCAGCGTGAAGCAAGTTTACGAGGGATTCCC
>CAVCON010000200.1:0-3710 GCA_963603805.1 Oscillospiraceae bacterium | reverse complement strand
ATACGCCCCTACAAGCGGTGCAAATTATAGAATGATTGGTTACTGCGTATTTATGTGGCGTGTGGCTTACGCCCTGTACTCTATCACTCCAACCTCACCGCAAACCACCGCCACAACATCGTAAATCCGCGCAATTCAGGGCGTATGCAATACGCCCCTACAAGCGGTGCAAATTATTTAATGATTGGCAGCTACGTATTTATATACCAACACCCTTGATTTGCGTCCGTTTTCACTTGCCGCCGGCAAAGCCTTGGTCAAGCAGCTTTGTAAGGTATTCGCGGCATTGCGGGTCTTTCAGCTTCGAGATGCGCTTTGCCACGTGTTGTTTGTCGGGGAAACCCACGCTTTTCTCCCATCCGCCGAAAACTCCGTCGGCAATTTTGTTGGAATCGAGGTCGCGCTGGCTGTAAACCCATTTCAGAAAACGCTTAGGGTGCTTCTTGTAGCGTTTGGAGGCGTATTTGTCCGCCGCCTTTGCGGTTTGGGGGTTGGTATATACAAGCACATCGTTCCACTTGCGTATGTTGCCGTTGTCCACACGCTCCATAGACAGCAGCATGAGCATTTCCGAAAGCCTCTCCTTCGACACACTGTCGCTGCCATCGGGTATGGGGCGGTTCAAGCCGTGTATGTTCACCGACTCAAAGGGCAGCAGGGCCATGCTGTAGCCCACACGCTGACCGGAGGAAAGGACGAGCGTGTCGCCATGCACGGCGGCAACCGCCAGCGCAAAAGCAAGGTTGGGCACACAAAGCGTGTCGCCGCGCAATGTGTATTTGTACTCGTTTTCCGGGTCATCGTCAACAAAGCAGAGCGTGGAGTCGCCAATATTCACGTAGCAATGACCGTAATCATCAGCAATGCGCCACGCGCCCTTTATCCTGTCGTTGAGGCTGAGGCTCGAAATGATGCCAGTGCCGCAGGATGTGAACAAAAGTCCTGCGGCGGCAACAACGAGAGCTTTCAAGGTTTTCATTTTCTTCGCTTTAATATTGCTCCAAAGTTAGGTGTTTTTTGTACGGCGGCAAAACAGCACGGCGTTTTTTGAGTTAAATTGCCGCAAAAGCCCCCACGTTGGGAAAAGATGTCTTAACTTTGGCGCAAATAAACAATTGCAGCGTCCATGTTTGGAAAAGAGATAAATTTCGACCGCTTTGTGCGCGGCCTCATGTTCGTGGCGGTGGTTGTTGCCGCCTGTTTTCTCATCAGCTACCTAAGCCCCGTGCTTCTGCCGTTTGTCGTGGCGTGGGCATTGGCGTATATGCTTTTTCCGCTGGTAAGATTCTTCCAGTACAAATGCCACCTGCATTTCAGGATGTTGAGCATTTTCGTAACTCTGGCAATAGTAATCGGCGCGATAAGCACACTGCTCTATTTTTTCATCCCCGCGATGCTCGACGAGTTGCTTCACCTGAAGGACGTGGCGATTGCCTACATTTCGGGAGGCGCGGGAGCCGACAGTCTGCCAAAGGTGGTGCAGAAATTCATTCAGGAAAACTCCGACAAACTGCGGATTGAGAGGCTGCTGAACGAGAAAAACCTGCTCACTGGGCTTAAGGAGGCTCTGCCGAGGGTTTGGAGCATGGTGCTGTCAACTGCAAACGTGGTAATAAGCATCGTGTCGTCCCTCATGGCGTTGCTCTACCTTGTGTTCATGCTCAACGACTACGACCGCGTGAAGAAAGGCTGGATAAGGTTCGTGCCCAAAAGCAAGAGAAACATGGCGCGAAAGGTGGTGGGCGACATCGACAACGGCATGAGCGGCTACTTTCGCGGACAGGCACTCGTGGCTCTCGCCAACTGCGTGCTGTTTTCCGCCGGGTTCATGATAATAGGCTTCCCGATGCCTGTTGGGCTGGGAGTTTTCATCGGTCTGATAAGTTTCATACCATACGTGCAGCTCCTCGGCTTCTTCCCGGCAACCGTGCTCGCCATACTGTGCTCGGTTGACACGGGCAGGAATTTCTGGATGCTGATGCTGGGCGTGATAGCAGTGTATTGCGTGGTGCAGGTGTTGCAGGATTCCATCATCACACCCCACATAATGGGCAAAATTCTCGGACTGCGCCCCGCCGTGGTGCTGCTTTCGCTCACGGTCTGGGGGTATCTGCTCGGCATCATCGGACTGATTGTCGCGCTTCCGCTGACGCAAATTCTGATATCCTATTACCGCCACTACGTGGTTGACGACCCGCTCGACAGCGAAGCGGAACGGGAGACAAAGCGCAGGAAAAAACGCGAAAAGGCAGGGGAAACGACGGAAAACACGCCCGGCTTCTGAAGAAAACAGGCGCACAGGCAAATTATAACGGCAAAAATTTGGCAGGTTTGAAATAACTCCGTATTTTTGCACTCGCTTAACGGCAGACAAAGGTCGATCCGCTAGCTCAGCAGGTAGAGCACAACACTTTTAATGTTGGGGTCTTGGGTTCGAGCCCCAAGCGGATCACAAACAGGGTCATCAAATGATGACCCTGTTTCTTTTTTATGATTTGCCATTCTGATACCTTTTAGCCACACTTCGATAAATCTCCAATTTTCGGGTCGCAAACTTCGATAAAATCCCAAAATCACGGCTTCCAACTTCGATATTTTCCCATTTTTTGCGGTTGCAAGTTCGATAAAAGGCGGCGGTTTTCCTGCGTTGCCGCTTTCCCGCGCCACAACGTGCAACGGCGGATGATTTTGCCCGAAGAGAGCAAATTCATACCTTTGCACACAAATCAAAATACAAAACATTATGGCTCTTATTAAGGATTTCAAGGATAAAAGCCCCAAATGGGGAAAGAACTGCTACTTTTCGGAAAACGCCACGCTCATTGGCGACATTACCATGGGCGACGACTGCAGCGTTTGGTTCTCGGCCGTGATACGCGCCGACGTTGACGGCGTGAGGATGGGCAACCGCGTGAATGTGCAGGACAACGCCTGCATTCATCAGGCGGGCGGTTTTCCAGTGGTATTAGAGGACGATGTTACGCTGGGACATGGGGCGATAGTGCATGCCTGCACCGTGCGCAAAGGTGCGCTGATAGGCATGAACGCCGTTGTGCTTGACGGGGCGGAAATCGGCGAAGGCGCGGTTGTAGCCGCCGGAGCGGTGGTTCTCGGCAAGACAAAAGTGGGCGCACACGAGATTTGGGCGGGAGTCCCCGCAAAAAAGATGAACAAGGCCGCCGACCCGGGCGAGGCGGAATGGTTTGCCGAAGAATATGTAAAGTTGAAAGAGTTTTACAAGTAAGCCGCAGATTTAAGGTGTGCAAGACCGTTTTTTCCCAAACGGTCAGATTTTATCGACCATAGATTTGCGCCTCCGTATGGGCGTATGACATACGCCCGGATTGCGCCGTTTTTGCAATTTTGCAGCATAGGTTTGCGGAGTTTGCGGACATGGTTTGGGCGGTGGCATACAGGGCGTATGCAATACGCCCCTACATATATACAATAGTCGATTAATCAACAAATTACCCACAGTAAAGGCGTATTGCATACGATCACAATGTGCGGATTTGCAATGTTGTGGCGGTGGTTTGCAATGCAATTCACGCGGTGGCGTATATGGTGTATGCCATACGCATCGCAAATACACAGACAACAATTAATCAAAGAATTGCGCCGCCGTAGGGGCGTATTGCATACGCCCTGAATTGCACCGATTTGTAATGCCGTAGCGGTGGTTTTCGGTGCGGTTCATGCGGTGGTGTACA
>CAVCON010000199.1:0-3727 GCA_963603805.1 Oscillospiraceae bacterium | reverse complement strand
CCTATGTAGAAAAAATTATATCAGACATAATTCAAACTACATCAGACATAATTTTCGCCATTTGCTACATACTGAAAAGCAAACCGTTACACAAGAACAAAAAATACGGATATCAAGCAAGGGTGTGCAAGCAAAAACGCAATACGTCGCTTGCGCACCCCCTTTTATACCAAGCTGCGAAACTACCGCTTCAATGAAAATTTCCTGACAACCTTGCCCTTGCGGTCAATCGCGCCGTAAATGTTGATTTCATTGTCGGAAGTCATCCCGAAACCGTCCTCGTCCATATAATACCTGCCGTCGGGCTGCAACTGCCAGTCAACTTCCGCAACACCATTCGTGTATTTGTATATATGTCCCGGATAATGGAAAGAATGCCGCTTTGCCACGCCAATCACATCCTGTGGCAAACCCTTTATGCTTTCCCAATCTATGTCCTCGTCCGTTACCGTCTGCAAAGTCTCGCCCGCCGACATAAACTCATAGGCACACTCCGCATCGAGATCCATAAGAAAGCGCGGCTTCCAATACTCCCCTATCACCTGGTTCACCAAAACCATCCCCTCTCCAAGGTCTCGCTGTTCAAACGGCCGGTTCTTGTATTCCAAACCACTCAACACGAGGAAAAGGTTTTCTGCATCGGAATTTTCCATACTGTCCGTATTTTATGCCGTTGCGCAAGCGCTTCTCAAAATCTGAAATCAAGCTCCACGTCCGCCATGGAATAGTTGTGCTTGCTCAGCGAACGGTCGTTCACGAAGGCATATTCGGCGTTCACCTGTATGTTCTTGGAGAAATTGTAGTTGAGCCCCGCCTCATACATCGTCTTTGCCTTGCTCCAGTCTGCCGCCGGGCGGTAAAGGTCATAGCGTGCCTTGGCGTGGAGTTTCTCCTTCACAATCGGGGCTATGACAAGGGCGTAGTAACCGTCGGCCTTGTTGCCGTTGGCAAGGTTCACGGTGATGTCTTTCGCATCGCTCTCCTTCTGGTAAGTGGTTGAGAAGCCGTAGCCTGTGGAATGGATGTATTCGGTGCGCATTGTCCAGTCGTTCACCTTGTATTCTGCCGAAAACGCATAGCGTCTCTGTTGCAGGCGGCGCGTCCTCGTGAGTTTGTTCTCGGGGTCGTTGGCATCAATGTTCCCCTTACGGGCATACGAGCCAGTCCAGCCAAATGCGCCTATCCTCATGCCTTTCACAGGCATCACCCACAGGCCTCCGATAACGTCTTTCTGCTGGTCGGCGTCCTTGACGTTTATGCCCTGTCCGTTGTAAACGCCCACCTGATAGTGCAAAAGGTTTCTCCCCGATGCGTTTTTCAGGAAATCTCCCTGAAACTGCACACCGATGTCCCTGCCGTTGCTCGCGTGAGAACCGTTGCGGTCGTTAAAGCCCGCCAACTTGGTAACGTTCTGTGCATAGCTCATAAAACCTTGGTCTATCGGGTTCATGGGGTTCTCAAAAGTGAACGGACGCTTGAACTGTCCCGCCTTAACGCGGAAGAAGTCATATTTCTGCCACTCGGCAAACAGGTCAACCATTCTCGGACTGCTTCCAAGGTTGCTCGTGTTGCCGTTGAACTGCAACTGCGCCTTCCAGTAAAAGTCCCCGGCTATGCGCCCATCGAGCGCAAGGCGGAGCATACGTATATTAAAGGAGTTCGACTCGTTGCCCTTTTGGAAACTCGCCTGATACTGCGTGAGCGCGTATCCGCTGAATTTCACATTACTGATCCATGAATGTCCGTCCTTCTGGGCGTTTGCAAACACAAACGCACCGGCAAGTAACGCCGTGATAATGGTTTTCTTCATTGCTTTTATATCTCTTTGAAATTTCGTTTTCTTGGTACGGCTTTGGCTTTTTGCCACAAACAGTTTGCAAACTTACAAAAAAACACCCATTACCCGAAAAAAAGCGCAATCTTTTGAAACACAGAAATTTATCACAATCTTTACCATTCTATATAAGATACTGTAATTCAAAGGCTTGCAATGAGCGAAAAAAGGTCTGATGTAGTTTGAATTATGTCTGATATAATTTTTTCTACATAGGACATAGTTTTTCTTATGTCCTATGTAGTTTTTGCCAACAACAACCATACACACAACAGGAGGGATGGTACCTTGCTGTTGTGTGCATGAAAATGGCGGCCTTCCCTAAATGCTAGTCCCGGTTCGGGAGTGGAAAGTCGTATCTCGGTTTATTTTAATCCTGTGATATTCTTCTTGCGTTCTTATTTCCGCTTGAGCCATCGTTCTGTGAGCCATTTGCGCACAGGGATGTCGTATATCTTGAGGCTGGCGTATGCCACGAAGATGCTGAGCAGGAAGCACATTGCGTTAATGAATATGGTCTGGTCGAGCGTGGCGTTGGGGTTGGCGGTTTTCCAGCCGCCGAGCAGGGTATATACAATGGGGTATTGCACAATGTAGAGCGGGTAGGATATTTCTCCGAGAAAGCGGCACAGGCGCGCTGAAAGCTTGCCTCCACGGCTTTCGGGCGGGACGGCGGGAGTTCCCGCGCCCATCATTACTATAATGGGGAAAATCACGAGTATGCTTACCGCCTCGTATATTCCGTTCCACAGTGGATGCGTCTCACCGCCTATTCTTGGCATTACGAGTGTTGCGGCGAGCAGTATGCTGCACCACAGGAAACCGCCTTTGCTAATCTTTATTCTCCAGCCGAGGCGCGAAATCAGCAGACCTGCAAAGAACGGGAACAGCAGTCTTGTGAAGCCTATCGTCATTTGCTCCGCGTTCATCGCCCAGCCGCCTATCATTGTGAACGCGTTTACGGTGCGCTCGCCAAGCACGTTGAAAATATCTATGTTCAAGGCAAGGTTTAGGGTGAGGCATGCTGTGAGCGCAACGAATATCGCGAGTACCGTGTTTGAGAACTTTCTTATGAAAAGCGCGTATATTATGTTGGCGAAATACTCAAAATAAAGCGTCCATGCGTTTCCGTTGATTGCGTTAATCTCGTTCCAGCCGCGAATGTCCATTGAAATTGGCGCGGGTATCATCAGAACGGAGAGCAGGGCGCAAATGAGCAGCATCCATACGTGTGTGCTTGATATGAGTGGGAACATATCGCCGCTTCCGAAGTAGAAGAACACCATTCCCACGAGGGTGGAGAAAATTATCATGGGATGAAGCCTCACAAGCCTGCGCTTGAAGAAATTTTTAAGGGACATCCTGCCCCAGCGGTCATCGTATGCGTAGCCTATCACGAACCCGGAAAGAATGAAAAAGAAGTCCACAGCCAAATATCCGTGGTTTATTTTTGCAGTAACAGGGCTGCCGAGTCCGTAAAGGTCGAAATGATGATAAAGCAGCACTATCACGGCTGCCACGCCGCGCAGTCCGTCAAGGATTTCAAAACGGGGCTTGGTTGAAAGGTATTGTTGGTTTGCCATTTGGGGTATTGTTTAGTCGTAGTCGGTATGTATGTCCTCGGAAGATGTCATGACGGGATTTTCCTCCTTTGAAACGCTAATGCCGCCGCTTGGCGACACGGCTATTGCAAACGACAGGAACTCGTCTTCCTGTGCCGGGTTCGCCACGCTTGCGGAGAACACCAAGTTTCCGTTTTCTGTTTTGTTATATACTATCCATTCGAGCACGTATTTCGCATAAGATTTTGCGCTCATATGGTCGCGGAACATCGATTTCCGTATTTCTTTGTCAACGATTACGTTCCCGCCGGAGATTATTCTGAGGTTTACA
>CAVCON010000198.1:0-3898 GCA_963603805.1 Oscillospiraceae bacterium | reverse complement strand
GCGTATTTGTATGGCGTATTGCATACGCCCTTTACTCCACCGCATGAACCGCATCGAGAACCACTGCAACAACATTGCAAATCGTCGCAATTCAGGGCGTATGCAATACGCCCCTACGGTGGCGCAAATCTTTGACTAATTATATATTGAATATTTGCGCGGCATATGCCATACGCCACCTACGCTGCCGTAAAAAACACATCCTGCAAACAAAGCAAACCATCCCTTACAGCCACGTGCGCCAAGTGTCGCAAGGATTTTTCTTCACCCTGCGTGCGGCGGCGGTGTTGGGGTAACGCTTCATTACGGTCTTGAAGTTGTTCAGGATGTATTGCGCCTTGGCTTTCGCCTCATCGCTACGCAGCATCGCCAGAGCCTTTTCGCACTCCGCCTTGTAAAGTTTCTCCGATTTGCTGTCTCTGGTTTCGAACTCACTATAATGCCGGAAACCGAAGCCGTTCTGCGTTCCTCCATCGTCCAGGAAATTGTAGCAGGTGAGCATCTCGTCCCAATATTGCAGCTGCGGTATGAAAAGTTCGGGTATGCACTCGCCCCTCCAATACTGTGTGAGTGCCCAGCAGTTGGCGAGCGAGTTGCGGCGGCCCACAGCATATTTTAGCCGTGCAAGACCGCGTTCGTCGGATGTCTTTCCCATTTTCATTTCCTGCCGATAGCGGAGCATTTCCGTGGCGAACTTCAATTTTGCCTTGCCGGGGCTTACGCTCCAAAATATGTTGTCGTATGTTTCTGCGGTGGGGTAGGCGAAAAACGGGTCGCGTTTCAGATAGCTGCAAGTGTTCAGTGAACTCCGGTATTTCTCGGAAACTTGCGAAAGGTATGCCGCCGCCCTCCTGTAGTTCTCCTCGCGTATTGCAAGAGTGCCGGCAAGCTCGTAGATATAGTTCTTGTCGGTGCGGGCGTACTTTCTAAGGTGGCGATAAAGCGGGGTGTTTGCCGCCATTCGGCGGTACGCGTTCGTAAGCTGCGAGGAGCTGAGCGAGTTCATAAGCTGGAACGACAGGTTGCAATAGTCATTATCATTCCGGATGTTTTCGTTGTTGCGCTTTTTTGAGAGGGACAAGTTTTCCACAACGTCAAATTCGCCATAATAACAGGCGGGCAGCGTATCCTCAACATCCACCCCATATGGAATATTGCCGGAAATTGCATTGTCAATGTCTGAAGTGTTGGCGTGGCGCGTGTAGCCGTAATATCGCTTGGAAAGCAGCATATTGTCGGCATATCCGCACAGGAGAACGGCTGTGGCATAGTCTTTCTTTTTCCAAAGTTCCGGCACATAGTGCACGTAAATTATGTTTTGCAGCATCCTGTTCCACTCGTTGGCATCGGCGGCAAGAAAATCCGTTTTGCCCTCAAACCATTTCAGACCTTGGAGCAATTCCGACAAATTGCCGTTTGCGGCATCGCATTTCATTTTGTACGCAATGGCGTGGTCGCGCAAATCTTCAGACGAGAATTTTGCCCGCAATGCCTTCCTTATGTGGCGGCTTGCGGTTTTGTAGTTGTTGCGATGCTCGCCGGCGGCGTAAGCCAGCGCAAATTCCCAGTCTCCTCGGTTTCCAGCTTTCTCGGCTTTGAGCACTTTCCTCGCAATTGGCATCATGCCGCAAAATACCGCCGAATCCTCCGAGCAGTTTTGGATATATTCAATCAGTTCTGCGGCGTCGGGGTTTGCGTCTGCCATATACGCAACTTTGTCGTCCACCGTGAGCGACCCGAAGTCCCCCTGCTTTGCAAAATACCTGTTAGCCTTGTCGGAGTTCCCGAGCCGCGCCCAGCAACCTGCCACGTAGCCTGTTGCCATCCTCTTGAAAAGGTTTGAGTTTGGGAACTTGGCGAAAGCCTTTTCGAAGTATTCCACGCACTTGCCGTACTGGCGCGACGCAAACAAGGCCCTGACTGTAAGAAGTGCGTAGCGGTCGCGCATACGTTCCCCGCCGTAGTGGCTGAAAGCGTCAGCCATATATTGCAGGTCGGAAACCGCGTTTCTTTTTCTCGAAGACGGATAATACCACGGCGATATGGTTTTGGCGCGGGCTTTCTCCAATTTTTTCGCATTGCGCAGATAAGCCTCCGCCTCTTCGTCGTTGGAGTTTCTGAGGTATATGTAAAACAGGTTTTTCGTGTTCGAGTCATCCCGCAGCGCATCATCCATTTTTTCAATGCCGTCCTTGTACACGGCTTCCTCAACGTCTCTCGCGGGAATCCTTTCGGAGGTGAGCTTTTGCCAAAGGCGTATGTTCTCCTGCCTCTCCAAACTTTTATGGGGTGCGGAGGTGAAGAATTTTGGCGTGGGTATAATCGGGTTATACGGTCCGCAGGCCGCCGCCGGTGCTGCCGGCGCAAATGCCAGTGCGAGAAGGCTACTTGCCCGGAGCATTGCCGAAAAGGCTTTGTATTTCATCGTCAGAGTATTTTTTGAGGTTTTTCAAGTCGAAATGGTAGAGAATGGAGCTGTGCGGCTTGCCTTTCAAGCGCGCCTCTATAAGGCTTTTCACACGGCTGATTGTGCGGAAGTCCGACTGCTCCGTGCGTATCACGTCCCCCTTGTAGATTATAGTTTCCCTGTACACCATGTCTTTTTTTGCCACGTAGGCGTTTGCGGTTTTCGGCAAGAATTTGGCGGTGTCGCCCACCTCCACGCCGTTGAGCAGTCCCACGAAGCGGCGGCTGCGGAAAAGAAGCTGCCATGAGTATGTGGGATATGCCACATCGAGGTGCAGGGGATATTTGTCTATGTATTTCAGGTACGGCTTCACGTCTTTCTCGTCAAGGATGGAGTTGTCCGCATCGGGGTCGCTGAAGTTGCCTGTGTTATACACCATGAGAACCCCGTAGTCCACAGGCGGGGCAGGCCGTGAAAGTTGGTGAAGGCGTATTGTGGCACTTAGTTTCAACGGCATTTTGTCTTTAATGCTGTCGCACAGGGCGAAGAAAATTTTTTCCGTGGTCGGAGTCCAGTCGCAGTCGAGCTGCAAGCCCTCAATATGTGGCAGTTCGTTATAGGAACACATATTCTTCACCCTCTCCACTATCTTTCTCGCAAGGTCTCCAATCCCGCGCTCCTGCCCGCACTTTAGCGCATCGAGGGTTATATATACAACAGGGACATATTCAATGTTTTTCAACTTCAGTTCCCTGTATGCGCTCTCCGAAATCCTCACGGTTGCGTTCGGGACGGGGAGTTTTCTGCCGTCATTGTCGTCTATGTCAACGGTTACGTCGAACATTCTGAGATATATCCGCCCTATGTTGTGCTTGAACACGAAAGCGTAGTCTTGGGCATTGGGGCTGAACACAGTTTTCCAATAGTAAACGCCGTTTTTCTCTTCGTGGGTTAAGGCAGGTTTGCTGTCGCTTTTCGAGCAACTGTGGAAAATTGCGGAAAATATGACTGCCGCCGCGATGCAGCAGACTAATTTACGGGTGGCTTTCATGTGAATGGCAATTATACAGGGCAAATGTCGCAAATATGAAACTTCCGACAAAATTAAATGCAGGATATTTTACGAAATGCGCTGTCGGTGTATGAAACCAGCGTACCTTTTCACCCAACCACGTAATTGCTTTTGCAGGAAACGCCAGCAGATTTCACGCTGTTTTATGGCGGAAATGCCAACGACTTGATTTATAGTATTTTGCGAAATTTTGCAAGCCCGATGTAACTTGTTGCTTTTCAGGTGTTTGCAAGCGGCAAAAAAAGGTCTGATGTAGTTTGAATTATATCAGACATAATTTTTTCTACATAGGACATAGTTTTTCCTACATCAAATGTAATTTTCGGGGTGTTTGAAAAAAGACAATCGATTGTGGTTTTGCGCGAATTATATGAACGGTGTATGTTGTTTTTGATTGCATACGGTATATATGTAGGGGC
>CAVCON010000197.1:0-3985 GCA_963603805.1 Oscillospiraceae bacterium | reverse complement strand
CCATTGACCACGAGTTCCTGGCTGCCACGGCGGAGGCGATGGTGCAGGTCGTTTTCACACAGATAATCCTTAAAAGATTTTTCTAATCATTTCAAAACAGTTTCATAATTTTTTGCCCATGCACGCCACTGAAAACCAGAACGTTACAAAAATCATCAACTTTACGTTATTTTTCTGTTAATCAGACTGTTGCTTAATTTTCCTCTTTTGGGTTGCCACAGAATATATGCCCGGTTTTCCATTCGCCATTATCCGCAGTTTTTGCCACGTATTCAAGGCATACAAAAAAGGCGCACCCTGCGGATGCGCCCTATTGAAAAGTTTCTGTTGTCCTGTTTTTATGCGTCCACGTTTGCAAACGTTGCATTCTGCTCAATGAACTCGCGGCGCGGGCCTACATCCTCGCCCATCAGCATGGAGAAAATGTAGTCGGCATCGGCTGCATTCTCAATTGTAACCTGTTTCAAGAGGCGGGTGTCGGGGTTCATTGTCGTGTCCCAAAGCTGGTCGGGGTTCATTTCGCCGAGACCTTTGTAGCGTTGGGTGTTTATTCCCTCCTCGCTGCCGTTGTTGTATTTCTCCATGAACCTGCGGCGGTCGGCATCGGTGTAGCAATATTCCTCAACCTTTCCCTTTTTGCACAAGTATAGCGGTGGCGTGGCTATGTACAGGTGGCCGTCCTCGATTATCTGCGGCATATAGCGGTAGAACAGCGTCATGATGAGCGTGTCGATGTGCGAGCCATCGACATCGGCATCGGTCATTATTATAACCTTGTGGTAGCGCAGTTTTTCAATGTTCGCCTCCTTGCTGTCGCCGTTCACGCCGAAACGCACGCCCAACGCCTGGATTATGTTGTTAACCTCGTCGCTCTCGAACGCCTTGTGCCACATGGCTTTTTCAACATTGAGGATTTTTCCTCGCAGCGGCAGTATCGCCTGTGTCTCGCGGGCGCGTCCCTGCTTTGCCGAGCCTCCTGCCGAGTCGCCCTCCACAAGGAACAGCTCGCACTCCGCCGGGTCTTTCGACGAGCAGTCGGCAAGTTTTCCAGGAAGTCCGCCGCCTGTAAGCGCGTTTTTGCGCAGCACGCTCTCACGCGCCTTTTTTGCGGCTATTCGCGCAGATGCGGCAAGCACCACCTTGTCGATTATCAGCTTTGCCTCCTTGGGATGTTCCTCCAAATAGTTCGTCAACGCCTCGCCGACCGCCTGGTTTACCGCACCAGACACCTCGTTGTTGCCAAGTTTTGTTTTTGTCTGCCCCTCGAACTGCGGTTCCGACACCTTGACGGAAACCACAGCGGTGAGTCCCTCGCGGAAATCCTCTGGGGCTATCTCAACCTTACTCTTCTCAATCACCTTCTGGTAATTGTCCTCGGCGTATTTCTTCAGCACGCGGGTGAGTGCCTGACGGAAGCCCATTACATGGGTGCCGCCCTCTATGGTGTTGATGTTGTTTACGTATGAATGTATGTTCTCGCTCGAGGAGGTGTTGTACATTATCGCCGCCTCAATGGGAATTTCGTTTTTCTCGGTGTTGAGGTAGATTACATCATCGAACAGGTGTATGCGGCTTGAGTCGATGTATTTTACAAACTCGCGCAGACCCTTTTCGCTGTAAAACACGTCCTGCCGTGTCTTACCCTCCTCGTCGGGGCGCAGGTCTGTGAGCGTTATTTTCAGTCCCGCGTTAAGGTATGCAAGCTCGCGCATACGGTTGGCGAGGATGTTGTATTTATAGGTTGTGGTTATGAAAATGCTTCCGTCGGGCCAGAAATGCTGGCATGTGCCGTGCAGGTCGCTGTCCCCGACAACCTTCACCGGATATATGGCCTTGCCGCACGAATATTCCTGCTGGTAAATCTTGCCGTTGCGGAAAACCTGCGACACCATTTTAGTTGACAAGGCATTCACGCACGAAACGCCCACGCCGTGGAGACCGCCGGAAACCTTGTAGGAACTTTTGTTGAATTTTCCGCCCGCATGGAGCACCGTCATCACGACCTCGAGTGCCGACTTATGCTCTTTTTCGTGCATATCCACGGGTATTCCGCGCCCATCATCCTGCACAATTATGGAATTGTCTTCGCAAATTGTTACTTCAATATGTGTGCAATATCCTGCAAGGGCCTCATCGATAGAGTTGTCAACCGTTTCATAAACAAGATGGTGAAGACCTTTCTCGCTAATGTCGCCAATATACATGGCAGGACGCTTGCGAACCGCTTCAAGGCCTTCGAGGACTTGTATGTTACTCGCGGAATAACTTTCTTCCGCCAACTTCTCTCTTTCGTCCATGTTTTTTCTGTTGTGAATGTAGATGTTATTAGCCACAAAGTTAATAAAAAAAGCTGACACAGGAGCAGCTTCGGCGCACTAAAAACTACAGGGAAAAGTTTGCCCAACGCCGCCGGGTTCCATGCTTGCGGCAAGCCCTCGTACAGGATGCCGCTAAATCACAATCGCCACGGCGCAGGCGGCAAGGCACAAGGCCATGATTATCTCCATTTTCCTCTGGTGCTTGGAGAACACACGGTGGAGAAAGCCGCCCATCAGCAGCCACACAAGGTTCGCCACCGGCCCTGCGAGCGACAAAAAGGCGGCGACAAAGAGCAAGTCGGGAAGCGCGTCGGAATAAGGGAGAACGAAAGTGGAGAACGCCATGAGGTCGAAAAGCAAAATCTTGGCGTTAGTGAGCTGCATAACCATTCCCGACACAAAGGAGCATCCCCGCGTCTTGCGCTGCTGCCCGTCCGAGGAGGAATAGGTTTTCCAAGCCAGATAGAGAATGTAAGCCGCCCCGACATATTTCACATACCTCACATACTGGCCCATTGTCTCGCCGATGAAATGGGTGGCGACTGCAAGAACCAGCACGGCAATAGTGAACCCAGTGAGAAGCCCCAGCCACATTCTGAGAGCGGCCTTCCTTCCGTTTCGCATGGAGCACATAAGGCTGAAGATATTTGCCGGACCCGGCGAATACCCCACTGCCAGTATCAGTGCCAAAAGCGAGGGAAGTTTCTCTATGGGCATTGTTGAACGCGCTTAAATTTGCCTTGCGATAACGGAAAATAAATAAAAAGCGATCCAGCCCTTTTAGGGGGTCGTCCGCTTAATAAATAACCTAAAAATAAATAGTATGAAAAACTTACTTCAAGGAGTTTACGTGCTTTGCAACTGATGACTTCAGATTGGCAACCTTGTTCTTGTGGATGATGTTGGATTTTGCCAATTTGTCAAGCAGACGCTGCACTTTGGGCAACTGCTCCTCAGCAGCGGCCTTGTCTGTCGTGGCGCGGAGGTCGCGCAACGCGTTGCGCATGGTCTTTGCGTAATAGCGATTGTGCAAACGACGTACCGCCGTCTGACGTATTCTCTTTATTGATGATTTGTGATTTGCCATCTTTTATTTTCTTTTTATTGTAGCCGATAGCAGAGTCGAACTGCTCTTTAGAGAATGAAAATCTCTCGTCCTAACCGATAGACGAATCGGCCGCCTCTACGCGAGCTAAAGTCCTTGCCTTTAGTTGCGAGTGCAAAAGTACGGCATTTATAATTACTGACAAAATTTATATGAGCGTTTTTTCGCTTTTCCACGCGAAATTCCCGAAAACCACATGGTTTACGTGAGTCAAGGATAACAGTTAGCAGATAAATTGCGCCATTTACAAGGGCAAATTATTGATAATAAATATCGGTATAATATGTAGGGGTGTATTGCATACGCCCTGAATTGCGCCGACTTTGCGATGATGTGGCGATGGTTTGCGGTATGGCTTGTGCGGTGGCAAACAGGGCGTATGCGACAAGCATCACAAACATACAAATAACAATTAATCAGAAAATTCCACTGCTTGTAGGGGCGTATTGCATACGCCCTGAATTGCGCGGATTTGCAATGTTGTGGCGGCGGTTTGTGGTGCGGTTCATGCGGTGGCGTACAGGGCGTATGCAATACGCCCCTACAAATGGCGCAAAACCAA
>CAVCON010000196.1:3450-4035 GCA_963603805.1 Oscillospiraceae bacterium | reverse complement strand
AAGCAAAGCAAACATCGACCACGCCCTCGGCTATGGCGATGACAAATGGTCGAAAGAAGCCGAAAAGAAAATAGACGAGGCTTTCGGCGGAGGCACGCAAGTGCTATTCACTTTTAACGGCACGGGGAGCAACTGTCTCGCGCTTGAGTTGTGCACAAAGCCATGGGGAATGATTTTATGCGCCGAAACAGCACACATCGTTGTGGACGAATGTGGTGCGCCTGGGAAAATGACCGGGGCGTCGATAAAGACAATTCCTACATCAAACGGCAAACTAAGTGCAGAAATCATAAAACCATACCTTATTGGCATAGGCGAACAACATCATTCGCAACCACAGGCCATATATATTTCACAATGCACAGAACTCGGCACCGTATATACGCCA
Source organism: Oscillospiraceae bacterium (assembly GCA_963603805.1). Taxonomy (GTDB): domain Bacteria; phylum Bacteroidota; class Bacteroidia; order Bacteroidales; family Bacteroidaceae; genus UBA6398. The sequence continues at coordinate 3,647 of CAVCON010000196.1, read as the reverse complement.
CAAGAGATAAAAGGCATCACCGCCCTTGCACATTCTTATGGGATGTATGTACACATGGATGGCGCAAGGCTCGCAAACGCGTGCGCATCCCTAAATAAAAGCTTAAAGGAACTAACAAGCGACTGCGGCATTGACGTTGTTAGCTTTGGCGGGACAAAAAACGGTCTTATGATTGGCGAATGCGTAGTTGTCTTAAA
>CAVCON010000196.1:0-3440 GCA_963603805.1 Oscillospiraceae bacterium | reverse complement strand
AAATGAAGAACTAAAAAACAATTCTGTTTATATTCGTAAACAAAGCGCACAATTAGCATCCAAGCAAAGATTTCTTGCCTGCCAATTTTCCGTATATCTTGAAAACGACCTATGGCTGCGAAATGCTACAAAAGCCAATGCCATGGCGGCATCGCTTCGTGCGGAATTGGAGCAAATACCTCAAATAAAGCTCACCCAGCCAACGGAAAGCAACCAGTTGTTCCTAACAATGCCCCGCGAAGCGACAGATAAGTTAGCAACCAAGCACACATTCTTCTATTGGAATGAAAATATTGGAGAAATACGCTTTGTTACTTCCTTTGACACTACAAAAGAAGACATCGCGGTTCTCGTAAAGGATATAAAAGAAGCTTTGTCGTAAAAAGCGCATAACAAACACAACATAAAAAATGCAGGACAAATTGCCCTGCATTTTTTATGAGAATATCGCAAATCAAGCGTTAGCTTCTTCTGTCGTTGCAGCAGCCGGTTCTTCTGCCGGAGTTTCAGCTTCTGCGGCTTTAGCAGCCTCTTCAGCCTGCGCAGCTGCGATGCTGGCTTTTTTCTCAGCCACACGCTTTGCTATTTCCTCGTTAACTTTCACCTCTGCTTCTTTACGCTTTGCCTCAACATTGCGTTTGTCTGCCTGAAGTTTTGTTACGACAGCATTTATACGTGCATCTTTATCTGCTTTCCAAGCGTCAAAACGTTTTTGTGCCTCTGCCTCGTCAAATGCACCTTTCTTCACGCCACCACGAAGATGCTTCATCATCAAAACACCTTCACGCTTGAGAATGTAATTAGCCGTATCGGTAGGCTGTGCGCCAACCTCAATCCAATAAAGAGCGCGGTCAAAATTCAACTGTATTGTGGCAGGATTCGTATTAGGATCGTAACTGCCAAGACGTTCAATGAACCTTCCGTCACGCGGAGCTCTTGAATCAGCAACCACAACTGTGTAGTGAGCATAGCCTTTACGGCCGTGGCGCTGTAATCTGATTTTTGTTGCCATTATTTTTTATTATTTGATTTTGAACATACCGCCAACTCGTGGCAGTGCTGCAAAATTACGAATTTACTTTTACATACAATATATTATCACTCTGTTTTATAAACCAAAGTTCTTCGGCTTTACAACAGACATTTTGATAAAGACTGCCACAAGCACCACATACGCCACAAGAGACACCATTTCGCTCATTGGGTTTCCGAGCCACGATTCCATCACAAGATTTATGCCTCCAAACCTTAACGCAGCACTAACAACCCCCATCAAAGCTCCTCCTGCAATAAAGCCGGAAGCTATTAACGTACCGCGCTCGTTGTAAGCATTACGCAGCTTGTCATCGTTTGTGCGATTGTTCACATACCAGCTTACAAGTCCACCGGCGAGGAGAGGAAGATTAAGTTCCAATGGAATGAACATACCCAAGGCAAAAGCCAAGGCAGAAACATTAAACACTGTAAGCAAAATTGCAATTATGCATCCTATTCCGTAAAGAAGCCACGGTGCGCTGCCGCCACTCATCAGCGGTTCTATTACCGCCGCCATTGCATGAGCTTGCGGTGCTGCGAGAGCGTCTCCTGTAAAGCCATAGGTTTTATTAAGCACAATCATAACTCCACCCACCGTTACTGCGGCAACAAGCGTACCTAAAAATTTGAATGTCTCCTGTTTTGCTGGAGTTGTCCCCAACCAGTAACCAATCTTCAAATCGGTAACAAAACTTCCAGCCATTGACAAGGCTGTGCATATCACTCCGCCCATAAGAAGCGAAGCAACTATACCGCCAGTTCCTTTCAATCCGACTGTTACCATTATAATAGAAGACAGAATTAAAGCCATCAAAGTCATGCCCGACACGGGGTTACTGCCCACTATGGCAATGGCATTCGCCGCCACTGTTGTAAACAGAAAGGCTATTACTGCAACAAGAAGTATTCCTGCGATAGCATATACAATATTTCCCTGCATTGCACCAAACCAAAAGAAAAGGAATACAGCCAGCAATGTAACAACCGTGCCTATTACTATAAATTTCATAGGAAGATCGCGCTGCGTGCGCACCACGTTGTCGGCCTCCCCTCCCTTTTTCTTCATTTCGCGTCCAGCAAGAGAAACTGCACTTACAATTATCTTACGGCTCTTAATTATACCAATAATACCCGCCATAGCTATAGCCCCTATTCCTATGGAACGTGCATACGAGAAAATCTGTTCCGGGGCAGCCGTAGCCGCCACTACGCCTTCTGAAACCTGCAAATCGGGGAAAACGAGAGAGATTAACGGCACAATAAGCCACCACACAACCACCGAACCTGCGCAAATAACCACCGCATATTTCAGTCCGATGATATAGCCCATGCCAAGAAGAGCAGCTCCAGTGTTTACTTTGAAAACCAGTTTTGCCTTGTCGGCAACAGTCTCTCCCCAAGCGCACACGCGGCTTGTGAAATTCTCGTTCCATAAGCCAAAGGTTGCAACAACAAAATCGTACAAACCTCCTATTATCCCAGACTTCAAAAGCAACATGAGACTTCCGCCTCCCTTTTGCCCGGAAACAAGCACCTGTGTTGTAGCCGTTGCCTCTGGAAACGGATATTTTCCGTGCATTTCCTTAACAAAATACTTTCTGAACGGTATCAGAAACAAAATGCCCAACGCACCGCCCAAGAAGGATGCAAGAAAAACTTTCACAAAGTCAACGGAAATGTCGGGAAACTTCGCCTGTAATATGTACAATGCAGGAAGAGTGAATATCGCCCCGGCAACCACGCTGCCCGAGCAGGCGCCAATGCTTTGTATTATCACGTTTTCGCCCAAAGCACCCTTGCGTTTTGCTGCACCGGATATGCCCACCGCGATAATGGCTATAGGTATTGCTGCTTCAAACACCTGTCCAACCTTCAAACCAAGGTATGCAGTAGCCGCCGAGAATATGATAACCATAACCAAACCCCAAATCACGGCCCAAGGCGTTGCCTCAAGCGGGGCTGTCTCCGGGAGCATTATCGGCTTATATTCTTCTTCTTTTTTTAATTCCCTAAAAGCATTTTCTGCAAGTTTAATTTCCTGTTCTTCCCTTACATTCGGGTTTTCAAAATCGTTATTCATTGTCGCAAATCATTTTATTAGGCAAAGTTAATATAATGCAACAAAACAAACATTTATCATGCACGGTTTATTTACCCTTATTTTGATTTTCCTAAAACCACACGAAATACGATTTTGCACGACACGCGAACAAACGCCTGTATTGCAAGCCATTACGCTATTTTGCCTCATACAGACAAGTTATCTGAAAATCAAACGTTTATTCTGCGGAAAATTATGTCTGACGTAGTTTTTTCTACATCAGACATAATTTAAACTACATAGGACATAGTTTTTTTAATGTCCGTATCTTTTTTTAGTGGATATAAAAAGGAGAGGCTTAAAC
>CAVCON010000195.1:0-4053 GCA_963603805.1 Oscillospiraceae bacterium | reverse complement strand
CTGCCGCCTTGTTCTTGCCCTGCGCGGCTTTCTCTGCCTTGGGCATTATTTCGGCAAGCGTCGGGAACTTGTAGTCGCTCACCGGCAATTGCTGGCGGGCTATGGAATAGTTCACGTCGAGCAAAGGCTCAACGGTCTTGAGCTTGTAGTCAACATTGAGCATAACCTCCTTGCCCTTTGCCTCATCGGGGATGGAATATCCGCCGAGGGTAATCTGCCGCTTCTCCTGCGGGCCTACGTTAAGTGCCTCCTCGCTGCCCTTTGCAAGCACCTTGCCCTCGCAGACAAGCTCCCACACAAGGCGCACGTTTGAGATGTCGCGGAAGAAAAACTCGTTGTAAACTTCCACAATGCCCTTCTTTAAGTCAATGGGTGTTGTCCAGATGTTCTGCATGAAGTAGCGGTATTCGTTAGCCTCGGGATTAGGCTCGCGGTCGGGACGTATGAAACCGTTGCAATTGAAGTTGTGGTCCGAAGCGGGATAGCGTCCGTAGTCGCCGCCGTATGTGAAAATCTGCTTGCCGTCCTCGTTGAAGCTGCGAAGCCCCTGGTCAACAAAGTCCCAAATATAGCCGCCCTGGTAGTTGGGTATCTTGCGCACGAGATCCCAGTATTTCTTGAAGAAGCCGCCGCAGTTTCCCATTGCGTGGGCATACTCGCACTGTATGAGCGGACGCGGGTCGTTCTTGGCGCAATATTTCTCGCAGTCTTTGTAGGGATAGTACATCGGGCAGAATATCTCGCTCTTTCCGTCCTCCCAAATGGCGCGTTCATACTGTATGGGGCGCGAAGGGTCGTAGGCGCGGACAAGGTCGAACGCCTTTTCGAAGTTCACACCATAGCCGGCCTCGTTTCCAAGACTCCAAACGATGATTGCGGGATAGTTCTTGTAGATTTTCACATTGTGGTCGTTGCGCTCCAAATGGGCCTGCTGGTACGAAAGGTTCTTTGCGAGCGTCTTGTCGCCGTAACCCATTCCGTGGCTCTCGATGTTGGCCTCGGCAGTCATGTAAAGGCCGTACTGGTCGCAAAGCTCGTACCACCGGGGGTCGTCGGGATAGTGGCAGGTTCTCACGGCGTTTATGTTATGCTCCTTCATGATTTTGATGTCCTGTATCATGCGCTCCACAGACACCACATAGCCGCCGTCGGGGTCCATTTCGTGGCGGTTAGCTCCCTTGATGAGCACGGGCTTTCCGTTCACGAGAAGCTGTGAGTTCTTTATCTCCACTTTTCTGAAGCCGGTTTTTTGCGGGATTACCTCCAATTCCTTGTTTCCGTCCACAAGGGTGAAATAGAGAGTGTAGAGGTTTGGTGTCTCTGCCGTCCACTTCAACGGGTTCTGCATTTCCATCGTAATGGAAAGCTTGCCGTCCGCTCCTACCTTGCCCTCTGTGCCTGTAACCTCGCTGCCGCGTGCGTCGCAAAGGCTCATCTTAACCTTGCATCCCTTTGCCTTGGGGGCTGTAACCACAATGCTGAGTTTGCCGTCGCGGTAGTTGTTCGTCAGGTCGGGGGTTACGAAAATGTCGTCTATGTGCTTTTTGGGGCGTGCGTAGAAGTAAACCTCACGCGCAATGCCGGTGAAACGCCAGAAGTCCTGATCCTCGAGATAAGAACCGTCGCACCAGCGCATAACCTGCATAGCCACGAGGTTCTTCTTTCCGGGAACAAGATATTTCGTTACGTCAAATTCGGCGGCTGTCTTGCTGTCCTCGCTGTAGCCCACGAATTTTCCGTTCACCCAAACCTCGAGGTTCGAAGTTGCGCTTCCCACATGGAAATAAATGTCGCTGCCCTTCCACGATGCGGGGATTTCGAACTCGCGGCGGTAAGAGCCGGTGTAGTTGTTCTTCTCCTCCACGAAAGGCGGGTTGTTCTCAAACTGCGTCGCCCATGCATAGCCGATGTTCTTGTATGTGGCGTCGCCGTATCCGTGAACCTCGAAAAGTCCGGGGACATTGAACTCCGTCCACTTGGAGTCGTCATACCCGGGTTGCTGGAAATTGAGGGGGCGTTTGTTGTGGTCTTTCACAAAGTTGAACTTCCACTTGCCCTCTGCACTGAGGTAGAGATTTGAGGCTTTCTTGTCGTTGCCCTGCGCTCCCTGGAGGTTTTCGTATGCAAAATAGCTTGCACGCGACGGCTCCACGTTCACGCGGTTAACGGAGGGGTCGAGCCAACGTTCCTTCTTGTTGTCGCCCCATGCGCTTACCACTGCTGCACAAAGGCACACTGCAATGGCGGTCTTGAGTTTGTTCATGATAATAATTGTTATGGTATTTTTGTTTGAAAATTGTTTACGTTCATTTTACTGCGATGCACTCCGCCTCGACGAGCCACGCGGGGCGGCACACCTTGGCGTGGGTGAGCACTGCGGCAACGCCCGGCAGCCTGCTGTTCACGACGCTCTCCACCTCGTCCCTGTCGGCGGCATCGCGCAGATAGACTATGAGCATCTTTATGTCGCTCTCCGAAAGTCCGTCATCGGCAAGCAGCGCACCGATGTTCTCAATCAAGCGTTCCGTCTGCCTTGCCGGATTGTCAAGGTTTATGCAGTTCCCAAGCCTGTCTATGCTCGCCGTGCCCGAAATCAGAGCTACCCTGCCGCCTCCTGCCGCGAACGACGTGCCGCGTTCGAAAGCCACTCCATATTGTGCGGTGGGGTTTAAGTGGTCGAGAGCCTGGAGATACTTAACATCGCCATCGCCGCTCCCTATGCGCGAAAAAAAGTCCACACCCACAACGGCACTGCATTCGGAGGTATATCCCCCTATCCCTGTGGAGGCGATGAAATGAGTGTCGGCGGTGAGGCCGTTTTGCGCGAAGAAATCGTTGCGTCCCTTTACTATTCCGCCGTATGTGCGGTCGATGTCGCGGCAATACAACCAAGTGCGCAGCGTGTTGTCCTTTATCGTCATGCCCAACGGCGCGATGAGCCTCTTGTGCCGTTCAAAAGCCGCCACTGTCTGCGCGTAGCCGTCCGTCTCGGCAGTCTCGCCGGCGTTGAAGCGCAGTGACTGGAACACATACTTTTCGCCCTTGTAAGATACTGTCCACGCATCTTCGCCCGTGCGCACAACCTCCGCGCCCTCAAGAAAGCACGCCATAATGGCTATCTTGCTCCCGTTTACAGGAGGTTGCTCTATTATTGAAACGGCACATGATGCCGATATATTGTTCACTTCCTCACGAATAAGCGGCAACTGGTTTATTATGTCGCTAAGGAATATCCTAAGCCACACAGTTTTTTCGCCGTTTGCACCGCGCCGCGAGACTTCGCGGCGGAAACCCTCAAACGCCTTTGCCGCACGGCTCGGGAAATCGCCCCGAGAACCTCCGTCGAACACCGCGAAACAATTATGCGGATTATTTTCTGTTCCTGATTTCATATATGCAAATATACGACATTATACCTTTTTATCATTGTCCGCGCAACCATTACACCCTGTTTTTGACAAAAATACCCTAAAAAGGTGAGAAAACCGCAAAACCCGCCACACAAATATACAATATCCAATTAACCAAGAAATTGCGCCACTGTAGGGGCGTATTGCATACGCCCTGAATTGCGCCGCTTCGCGATGTCGCAGCGGTGGTTTGTGATGCGGTTCAAGCGGTGGCATACAGGGCGTATGCAATACGCCACACAAACGCCCAACACCCAATCAACCAACAAACTCCACCGCCGTAGGGGCGTATTGCATACGCCCTGAATTGCGCCAATTTCGCGATGTATATGGCGGTTTGCTATGCGGTTCGAGCGGTGGCACACAGGGCGTATGGCATACGCCCTAATTTGCGCCGACTTGCAATGTTACGGCGATGATTTGCGTTGCGGCTCATGCGGTGGAGTAAAGGGCGTATGCAACACGCCGTACAAATACGCATTCCTCAACTATCCAATAATTTGCGCCACCGTAGGGGCGTATTGCATACGCCCTGAATTGCGCCGATTTGCAATGTTGCGGCGATGGTTTGCGATGCGGTTCAAGCGGCAGCGTACAGGGCGTATGCAATACGCCCCTACATATATACCGTTGCAATCAATAA
>CAVCON010000194.1:0-4059 GCA_963603805.1 Oscillospiraceae bacterium | reverse complement strand
ATCAAGAGATTAAAGCAAACTGCTCACTTTTGCAAATTGCGGCAGGGGCAAACAAAAATCCCGCAACGCTGGCGGAACGGCACAGGCTGCGGGATTGGTTGTCTTGCGTGCGGCGGTCTTTGATTTTGCGCCACCTTTCGTGCAAAGGGGCTTGTTGCTAAAGCTCCTTTATGTATATGTCGCGGAAGTATGTGAGGCTGCCGTGGGCCTGCAACTCGATCTGCTCCACCGGGAATATTTTCTGGTTGCGATCCCAGTAGTTTTCGAGCGTTACGTTGTCAACCACCTTTACGCCGTTGAGTATAACCGTAACTTTCTCCCCACGCATTATTATATGGAAGCTGTTCCATTCGCCGAGCTTGTTGTCTGCCACCTGCGAGGGCTTGCTCTCGTGCTTTTGGTTGTTGTAGAGACCGCCCGAACCCACTTGTGCGCCAACGTTCACGCGGGCCGTGTCCCAAATCTGCACCTGCGGCGTGCCGCGAAGGTAGATGCCGGCATCGGGTTCCGCACCCTTGGGGTCGAGCTTCCAGTCAACATACATTTCGAAGTCGCCGTATTTTTTCACGGTGCAAAGGTTTTCGAAACCGTGTCCCACATAGACAATCTGACCGTCAATCACATTCCAGTCACGGCGCATGATTTCGTCCGCCTTCACCTGCTTCTGTGCCTCCTCTGCGGGCGACATCTTGGCGCGTGTTATGGGGTTTTCCACAAGTCCTTTCCAGCCGTCAAGGTTCTTGCCGTTGAAGGCTTTCACAAGCCCGCTGCCGGGAACGGAATTGAGGTACTGGCTCACCTGCTTGCTCTTTCCGAGAATTATGCCCGCCTTGGTTATTGCCTGTTTTGTGCCTGTGCCGGCATAGTCCTTGTTTGCAAGGGCAATCTTCAGCACGGCTTTTGCCGCCTCTGTCTTCACGGCGGCGTTGTCAAGCCATTCGGCGGCGAACACAAGTCCCTGGAACGCCCCGGTGGTGGCAACTTCCTTGAGTATCTGTTTGCGCTGCTTGTCGGTCTGCGCCAGCTCCATTGCGTTGCGGAGCATAATCACGCGGTTTTCGGGCGTGTATTCCGCGCCGTTGGCAGTCTTTATGAAACTGTTGAGCGCGGCGGGGGTGGAAAGCTTGGAGTAATCCTGCGCCACCTGTACGAATTTTACAGGACCGGCATCTTGGGCCGCAACTGTCAGAGACAATGCGGCGAACGAAGCGATTATTAATGTTTTCTTCATGTTTGGTGATTGGTGTTACAAAAGTTTTTTGAGTATGCTCTGTATGTAATTTTCCATTACTTCATATCCTTTCGGAGTTGGATGCACGCCGTCTTCCGTGTATTGGGGGTTGAGCGCACGGTCTTCGCCGCTGACGAGCAGGGGATAGTAGTCGGCGTAAACAATATGGTTCTTCTTGGCGTAAGCCTTGAGCCTGGCGTTGAGCGAAGCCACCTTATCGGGAACGTTCTTGATGTTTTTGTCCCAGGGTATGCGCGCCGCCGGAATAAGGCTCGCGATGATCGGCTTTATCTTGTTTGCTTTCAGAAGTTCCACGATTGAGATTATGTTGCCCATGGTTATGTCCTCATCGTAGGGGTTTGTGTTTTCGGCGATGTCGTTAATCGCCCCGCCTATGACGACGTATTTCGGTTTCAGATTTATCACGTCCTCGCGCAGGCGCACAATGTATTTGTACGTGGTCTGCCCCGAGATGCCGCGCCCTATGTATCCGTTTTTCTTGAAGAAGTCGGGGTGGAATCGCGCCCAGTTGTCGGTTATCGAGTTTCCGAGGAACACAACGCGGCGTTGCTCCTGCGGAAGTTGCTTTACGGTTTTGTTGTCTTCGGCGTAGCGTTTGAATTGTGCCCAGTCGCCCTTTTGCGCCCATATTCCCGTGAATGCGGAGGCGAAAAGTAGCGTTGCGGCAATCTTGTTTATGGTATTCATCTTGGTCAATGGTTTTGTTCTTCGCAAAGTTAAGCGTTTTTTATGAACAATAAACGTTGTAAGGCTGCATTTTTGAGTGCGGTGAATGAATAAAGTAGTATTTTTGCCCTAATGAAGATTGGGAAAATAGATTTGGGCGAACGCCCCGTCATGCTTGCGCCGATGGAGGACGTTACCGACGCTCCGTTCAGGGCTTTGTGCCGCCGGATGGGTGCGGCAATGGTTTACTCGGAGTTTGTGTCGAGCGACGCGCTTGTCAGAATGGTGAACAAGAGTCTCGCAAAGCTCGAAGTTGACGGCGGTGAGCGTCCCGTGGCGATGCAGATATACGGCAAGCTTCCCGAAGCCATGGCTGATGCGGCAAGGATTGTTGTGGAACAGGCGCATCCCGATGTGCTCGACATGAACTTCGGCTGCCCGGTCAAGAAAGTTGCCGGAAAAGGCGCGGGGGCGGGTTTGCTGCGCAACGTGCCGCTGATGCTCGAAATCGCAAGGGCTGTTGTCGATGCCGTGAACATACCTGTTACCGCCAAGACCCGCCTGGGCTGGGATCACGACAATATAATAATAGAACAGCTTGCCGAGCAGTTGCAGGACTGCGGCATCCAGGCTCTCACCATCCACGGCCGCACACGTTCGCAAGTGTATAACGGCGAGGCGGACTGGGAACCTATACGTCGCGTGAAGGCAAACCCGCGCATACACATACCGATAATAGGCAACGGCGACGTAACTTCGGGCGAGATTGCAAGGCGGCGTTTCGAGGAGACGGGCGTTGACGGGATAATGGTGGGACGCGCCACATTCGGCAAGCCGTGGATTTTCGCCGAGATAAACCGTGCGCTCGGCAAGGAGGCATCCGGCTCGCTCGACAATGTGCTAAAATCCCCCCATGCGCCGCTCTCGCTCGACTGGAAGCTCGACGTGCTTATGGACGAGGTGCGCCGCAGCGTGGAGAGAAACGGAACGGTCGGCGGACTGATACATATGCGCCGCCACATAGCCGCCTCCCCACTTTTCAAGGGCATACGCGACTTCAGGGCTACGCGCATAGCGATGCTGCGCTCGGAAAGCATAGATGAGATGCTTGAACTGATGGAAGGCACACGCCCCTTGCTTGAACAGGGAAACGAGAATATTAACCCTTAAACAATTATAGGAGTCATGAAAAATCTTAGAATCGAATCGGCAATCCTCGCGGTGGGTCTCGCACTGCTTGGCGTTTTCGTTTACAACGGCATCAACAGCCTTGCAAAGCGCGACAGGTTTGTGAGCGTGCGCGGACTGGCGGAAAAGGAGGTGAAAGCCGACCGCGTTATCTGGCCGCTCACCTACAAGACCGTAGGCAACGACCTCGGCACGGTTTACCGCGACATTTCAACGGCAAACAGGAAAATCTCCGCGTTCCTCACGCGCAACGGCATAAAGGCTTCGGACATCACCACCGGCGCACCGCAGGTGAGCGACCTGTGGACAAATGAATACAACGACAACCGCAACAGGGAGCGTTACAATGCGACATCCGTAATCACCGTGTCGTCCTCCGACGTTGACAGGGTGAGGGCGTTGATGACGCGCACCGGAGAACTGCTGTCAGAGGGAATAGCCATTGCCCCCAACGACTACAGCTCGCAGATACAGTTCGACTTCACGAGCCTCAACAAAATAAAGCCGCAGATGATAGAGCAGGCAACCAAGAACGCCCGCGAGGCGGCGGAAAAGTTCGCAAAGGACAGCGGAAGCAAGCTCGGCAAGATAAAGACGGCGCAGCAGGGGCTTTTCTCCATAGACAGCCGCGACTCGAACACTCCCTACATAAAGGAGGTGAGGGTTGTTACAACCGTTGACTACTATCTCGACAACTGAAACCGCATAAACAGACAAGAAACCAAACCTCCTGCGCTCAAAGTGCAGGAGGTTTTTTTACCGCTGCGCTTTGGTGGGTTTCGCCTTGTCCGCCCCGAAAGGCGCATTTTGCCGCCGAAAAACCAAGTGCTTGAAAACCAGGAATAAACGCGTACTTTGATTGTTTTTGTAAGGCTTTGGCTTTCAGATGCTTGCAACTGGCGAAAAAAGGTCTGATGTAGTTTGAATTATATCAGACATAATTTTTTCTACAT
>CAVCON010000193.1:0-4147 GCA_963603805.1 Oscillospiraceae bacterium | reverse complement strand
CTCTTGTGAATGCTTCGGGAGAGGGCGTTTCAAAATGCAGTCTCTCTCTTGTGCGCGGGTGGAACAGGCAAAGCATATAGGCGTGAAGGCAAAGGCGGTGGGCGGGGTCAGAGGCGTTTCCGTATTTAATGTCCCCGCATACGGGATGCCCTATGTCTTGCATATGGACTCTGATTTGGTTTTTCCTTCCTGTTTCAAGCTTGAATTCAACGAGGGAGTATTTGGCGTTTGACCTCAAGGTTCTGAAATGGGTGAGCGCGTATTTGCCGCCGTTGTCCACGGGCGAACTTTCTGTTATGTAATTTTCGTTCTCCTTCAGCCAACTTTCGATAGAGCCTTGTTTTTGCTCCATCTTGCCTTCCACAAGGGCGAGGTAGCGACGGTCGGTTACAATGTTCTGCCAGTTTTCCGTAAGGATTTTGGCTGTCTCAATATTCTTGGCATAAACCATCAGCCCTGAAGTGTCGCGGTCGAGCCTGTGCACAACGTGCGATGTGCACTTTTGGTGGGACAACTTCAAATGGGAGTCCAGTATGCTTTTTATGTTGAAAGGGTGGTGGGGGGCGGGTGCCGAAAGTATTCCGGGATTTTTCTCTACTATAATGATGTCATGGTCCTCATAAACAATCCTTACGAATTTGCTGTTGATGCTCCCGGAGTGTTTTTGGCGGCTTATTTCAACAGTCATGCCGGGAGTGAGCGGATAGTTGTATTGTGTCGTGGTGTTTTTGTTTACCATGACTCCGCCGTTAGCCAAAATGGCTTTTGCCTTTGTGCGACTTATCCCATAAAGGGCGTTTTCAATGAAAGGCATAAGCTCCTCGTTCTTTTTTACGGTAAACGAAAGGTATTTTGATTGTCTTTTGTTGCCCATGTTAGTATATTTTCAAAATGCAAAGGTAGGAATAGTTTTTGTTATGGGGATATGCCTGGTGAAACGCCCTTGTTTTTTGCACGAAAAATTATATACTGAAACTGCAAAAACTACATCGGACATAGTTTTTCCTACGTCTGATGTAGTTTTTTCTATGTCCGATGTAGTTTTCCTCCTTAGTAATCTATTGGGAAACAAATGATTAAGTGGTTGTTTTACTAAAGGGGCATTCTGTTGTAAATCAAATACTTATAGAAAAAATCAGCTTTGTCTGGAATTTTGGGAAGCAATGGGAAACCGCAATCAGATTTGGCTCTCTTCCGGGAGGTATTTTTTGAGTGCCCTTTCAACTCCGTTTTTCCATGTGTTTATATTTTCGCTTTCCAATGAAAGCGAACCCACAAGTTTTATTACATTTCTTAGTGGCATACGGTAGCGCAGCACGCCGGAGATTAGTTTTGCGTAGTTCCAGTATTCTTTGTTGAACTTTTCGGAAAGCCCCTCAACGGTTGTCTTGTACCCTCGCTTGTTTTCGAATTGGAAATCGTACCGTTTTGTCCCGTCGGCATTGACAACCTTTATTATCTTTCCTTTTGTAACGGTCTTGGGAAGAAGTATTCCTTCGTCATCGTCTTGCAGACCAGTGAAAATTTCGTATGGGTGTCCGTTAAGCAGTCCGACAAACGCCACCCATTTGTCTTTGTTGTTCTGAAAACGCACTACATCGCAGGATAGGATTTCTGGGCGTTTTTCCACCACGCTGCCTTGTTCTTCAAGCAGGCTTTCTTTGAACAGCAGAAGTGTCTGGTAGATTGTTTCTGTGTCGAGCGCACAGTGGGATTTTTGCGAAATGTCGCTTATCGCACAAGCTGCGTCCATTAGTATTTTTGATATACCGTTCATGTTTTCTGTATCCATGTCTGTATTATTTGCCGGGTTGTTTAACAAAGAAGTAATGCCACCAATATGTGTCTCCGTATTGCAAACGAAGTGCATTTGCGTTTTTGGGAGAGTTTTGGGCGGCATTTTTCATTTTAGCGAAATCATTATAGTTGGTTTCTGTAAGGTCGTCTTTTATTGTAATCACAGGTTTCGTTCGCAGCCGTTGGTATAGCACGAGTGCTTCGCGAAAGTGTTTTGGCAGTTCATTCCGTTTTATGCTGTCGCCTTTCCATTCCTTAACGGCTGTGGCAAAGGAATCAATTTGCTTGTTAAGCAGCAGCGTGGCGAGCTGGTATTCCACAACTTGAGGATGCGTCTCAGCAAGTTCAGGTTGGGTGGATATTGTGTTCAGAAACTGTTCCTGCGTGGCGGAGGTGTGTGGTTCTGCCCCAAGCCAGCTGTAAATGTTTCGTGGGTTGAATGTCATTTTAGTGCTGTCGCTGAGTATGGGGAGAAAGGAACGCATTCCTGCTGGTATGGGGTATTCGAAGATTTTTTCGTTTAGAATGCCTTTCCTTGCGAGGGCGTAGGCACGCAAATCCGTGAGCATTTTGCTCGTTTTTGTAGATTTTGTGCCTACACCAAGCGTTTTGACAAAATCATTGTCTGTAAGGTAACGCTCCGCTTTAAGTTCATAATGAGGTATTCGCTTTGTGTTGCCTGTAATGCCTGTTATCAGCATTATTACCGTAATAATGGCTGTGTTTGCAATTAGAGTGCTTGTTACGTGAACAGTTCTTTGTCTTTTGAAACTTGCAGAACTCCAATGTATGTAGAGTGATATGCAAACAATAAACACGGCAGCGTATATTGCTAACTTGAACGGCTTGAAATCAGGAATGAGGTCGGTAATGGCAGCCAAGAATAGCGCAGAAGGTATGTACGAAACGGCATAAATGGCGGTTGGCAATCTGAATATTCTTGAAACGAGAACTTGTATGGCAAATGCAGTGGCGGTGATGGACAATGTTCCTATAATGCGATTGTACTGCGTGCGCCCGTCTGACAGTATGTGCTGGGTCAATGCAATGAAATCGCATTGCATATAATGTATGTAGCATACAGTGAAAGACAAGAACAAAAGCATCAGCAACACTCTTGTAATGTTGCGTGCAGTTGGATTGTCTTTATAGGAACGGTATTGCATTACCTTTGTATGTCCGAATGCTTTAATACTACGGCCGAGCGTGCCGGAATGTATGTTTTCATCCAGCCTTTGCCAAGTTTGCTAAGTTCTTTGTCGAAAAGCGTGGAGTGTTCCACCTTGTCGTCCGCAAGAGAATAACCTCCGAATTTTTGTGTATCGGTGTTTAGAACAACCTTGTAATTGCCCTCCGGCACTTGGAAACCGTAACCGTCAAAACTCTTTGTGGGGTTAAAATTGAAAATGAACAGCAAATTCCCTCTCATAAAAGCGAGGATTTGGTCTTCATCGTTATGCCATATTTCAATAATGGGCAATTGTCCGAACTTGTCTTCTCTTTTTATGACATTGAGCATTTCTTTGTCAAAATCCCCCAAGAAGTGGAAACACAAATCTTTGTTGTCAACGAGATTCCATTGGCGGCGTGCGTATTTGTAGCTCCAGCCATTGCCTTCTCTCGGGAAGTCAATCCACTCCGGGTGTCCGAATTCGTTCCCCATGAAATTAAGATAACCGCCGTTGAGAGTGGATATCGTTGCAAGGCGAATCATCTTATGCAAGGCCATGCCCCTGTCAACGGTCGCGTTTCTGTCAGACTTTTTGAAATGCCAATACATATCTGCGTCAACAAGGCGGAATATGATTGTTTTGTCACCAACAAGTGCCTGGTCGTGGCTCTCGCAATACGAAATGTTTTGTTCGTCCTTGCGGCGGTTGGTGAGTTCCCAAAGTATTGTGCTGGGCTTCCAATCTTCGTCCCTTTTCTCTTTTATCGTCTTAATCCAAAAGTCGGGAATGTTCATAGCTAACCTATAATTGAAGCCGTAGCCCCCGCCCTCGAAAGGATAGGCAAGCCCTGGCATCCCGGAAACATCTTCGGCTATCGTGATTGCATTTGGATTAATGTCGTGGATGAGCTTGTTGGCAAGCGTCAGGTAGCAAACGGCATTGTCGTCCTCGTGTCCGTTGTAATAGTCTGCATAGCTTGTGAATGATTGCCCGAGACCGTGATTGTAGTAAAGCATTGAGGTAACTCCGTCAAAACGGAAACCGTCAAATTTGAATTCCTCTAACCAGTATTTACAGTTGGAAAGAAGAAAATGAAGCACTTCGTTTTTCCCATAGTCAAAGCACAAGCTGTCCCATGCGGGGTGCGTCCGTCTGTCTCCCGGATAAAAGTATTGGTT
>CAVCON010000192.1:0-4273 GCA_963603805.1 Oscillospiraceae bacterium | reverse complement strand
TATATCAGACATAATTTTTTCTACATAGGACATAGTTTTTCCTACATCAAATGTATTTTTAGCGGTATTGGTTTTCCGCTGCTTGTAGGGGCGTATTGCATACGCCCTGTATGCCACCGCATAAACCGCACCGCAAACCACCGTCACGACATCGCAAATCCGCGCAATTCAGGGCGTATGCAATACGCCCCTACAGCGGTGCTATTTACTGATTAAGCACATTGTATGTTTTACAACCACATTTCACTCCAAATTCACGCGATAAGGATTTCCGCTTGGCTTTCCTAAAAATTTTCCTTTGCCCAGCGTGCGGGCGTGATGCCTTTTATGCGCTTGAATATGCGTATGAAGTAAACCATACTGTTGAAGCCGCTTTCGCCGCAAACATCCTGCATGGCACGCCCTCCTTTCCTTATCAATGCACAGGCTTTCTCCACTTTCCTTGCATTCACGAAATCCACAAAGTTTGTACCGTAGTTCTTCTTGAAAAAGTTGCAGAACGTTGTGGGCTGCATACCCAACATTCTTGCCGCGTCCTCAGCGTTGATTTTTCCAATGGGGGTGGCGGCAAGATAACTGTCAATCTCCCGGCATCTGTCCTCCTCTTTCGCCTTATGGCTTGTAATCCCCGCCACCTGCGGGTTTCGCGCCGACGCAATGCGTGCCAGTATCTCCACAAGGCTTGCCGCCCTCATGCTGCCGCCCTCGTTTGCCATGCTCGCCATTATCCTGCCCACGGCAAGCGACACCGTTTTCTTGAAAGTCCACGCCTTGGAACGGTCGCCAAACATTTCGGGCATATAGCCAAACTCGGGGAAAACCGCCGCAAGACTTGAAAAAAGCCCCTGCGGAAAATTCACGCAAATCAAGCCCACTTTTTCGCCGCCACCGTTGTTGCAAGGCAGGAAACGCCACTCGTGGGGCATATCGGGCGGTATCAGGAAAAGCTCGCCCTCACGGAAAGGCAAAACAGTGCCGCCTGTCTCGCGCTCGCCCGCACTTCCTGCCACAAAAACCAGTTGCCACGACTTATGAATGTGTATGCCCGAAGCCTCTTCGCCGGACACGCACACTTTGCTGTATGAAAAACTTTGCGCGGAAGTATATTGCGGCATCGTGCAGGTTATTTCACGTATTTTTTGAAGAACCTCCAGATTTCCTCGCCAGTGTCAATGTCGCCGTTGTGCCAGCAGTGCGGTGCGCCGACCACTTCGTAAAGCCACACGTCGTTGCTGCCCTTGCCGCCGCTGTAGAAGTGGCGTATCACATAATGCTTGCTGCCAGCGTCCTTGCTCTTTATGGTGTCGTGCTTCTCAATGTGGCATCCGTTGCGTGCCACCCAATAGTTCACCGCCATGGGAACGGAAATATACGGTCCCCAACCTCCTTTGCCTTCAGGGTCGCCCCACCATTCCGAAACGCGGTCTTCCGTTCCGTGGATTTCGAACAGCGGCACAGGATGGGGATTTGTCATGGCGTATTTTTGGTAAAACCACGTAAATGCCAATCCCGCCACCGGCGCAAGAGCCTTGAAAGTTTTCTGCCCCTCAAGTGCGGCGAGATAACAAATATCCCCGCCATTCGACATTCCCGTAAGGAAAGCGTTCTCCTTGCTCAAGCCGTATTTCTTCTGAACATACTGCGTCATTTTGCACAACATTTTCACGTCGTCCACGCCCATGCCTTTCTGGTTTGGGTATCCCACGTTGAAACCGGGGTGTCCTTTCGGGTCTTTAAGCCCTTGGGGATAAAGCACGGCAAACCCCTCCCTTTCCGCAACAGGGTCGAGATCGAAATGCTTCGGGTTGGCAGTGCCGCCATAGCCGTGAACGCAGGTAACTATCGATGCGCCAGCACGCAGTCCCGACGGCAGGAACACAACGCCTGTACGCTCTTTGCCGTCAATCTTCAGTTTTATGTCAACATACTTTCCGGCAAAAGCCGTAACGCCCGACAGAATTATTGCCGGCAGAAAGAAAATGATAAATGCAAGTCGTCTCATATTCGGTGTTTGTTTACATTTTATGTGCATTCTTATATGCGTCTCCTCAAATCCCGTCCGTGCAGTTTCGCCCTCAGCTTCCACAAAGGGTAAGCCAGCGGACGCACCGTCTCATACCACCAAAGCAGGAACACATAACTTCTCTCGCCCACGGCAGACGTGGCACGCCTCATCAACAACGTGTCGGCCAGTGTCAGCAAAACGGCGGCAAACACCGCAGCCCCGGCAGCCACCATACAGCCCGAGACAAAAAACATCGCCGCCGCCACAATCCATCCTATGAGCCAAAGAAAATGCCCCAAGTTTGAAAGTTTCACTGCCAGCACCGCCGCATTGCCGCATCGCGGCGAGTGCATCAGCGAAGCCGTGCGCAAAAGTTTTGTGTTGCGCCACGCACGGCGCAAGTCTGACGAATATTCACGCACAACCGCCACCGGGGCGCAGCAAACCGCCGTGTTTCCCTTTACAGCCATTGTGTCAACAAGCAGGTCGTCATCTCCGAAAAGGCTGTCGAGCGAAGCGGCATAGCCGTCGCGTTCCAAAAACGCAGAACGCCTGAACGCCAAATTTCCGCCGTCGCCGCCGCAGGCCTTTTTACGCGCCGAGAGAAACCACATCATATTATATTGCATACGCTCATACACTGCCCTGCCCGCCGCAAGCGTTCCGTTGTCGGCATAATTTGCATAACCGAGCACTATGTCCGTTCCGTCCTCAAAACGCGACGACATGGCTTTTAGCCAAAGGTCTGTAACAGGGGCGCACCCTGGGCGCGTCATCACTATCCACTCGTTCCGCGCAGCCTTAACGCCGAGAGACACGGCGAGCTTTGCATGGCTCACATAGCGCGCCGTTGCCGGTACAAAGGTATGGCGCAAATTCGGGTAGCGTCCCTCCATGCGCTTCAGCACATCGGACGTGGAATCATCGGAGCAGTCGTCAACAACCACCACCTCAAACTTCACGCCCCTCTGCTCCATTATTTTCGGCAAATTGTCTTCGAGCGAACCACCCTCGTTGTGGCAGCATATAACTACAGTAACGGCTTTCTCCCCATCCTTTTTCAGCACATCGCGCGATGTGTTTGAAATGGCGGAATAAAGCCTCATTCTGAACAGCAGGAACGCCGCCAAGCCGAAAGCGGCGCAAACTCCCGCCGCCACGATTATGATAATGTTCACATTATTGAAAAGAACATTGCCTATCATGCTTTCATTTTGTTTTTGCGTTATACACTCTCCCGCGAAAGGCCGCGAGCGCAACAGCCGTGGCTACGCCGGCATTCAGGCTCTCCACCGTGGCGCGGTTTTCGGGATAGGGAGGGATGAAAAGGCGGCGAGTAACCGTGCGCTCCACTTCAGCCGATATGCCGTTGCCCTCGTTGCCTATCACAACAACGCCGCGCTGTTCGAGGCTTGCCGTGAATATGTTTTCGCCGTCAAGAAACGTGCCCCAAACCGGCGCGCCGCACTTTTCAAGCGCACCGGGCAGGTCTGTGTACGAAACCCTCACCCTTGCCGCCGAGCCCATCGTGGCCTGCAGCACCTTGGGCGAATACAAATCCGCCGTAGCCTTTGAGCAAAACACATGGCGTATGCCCATCCAGTCGGCAGTGCGCAATATCGTGCCAAGGTTTCCGGGATTTTGTATGTCGTCAAGAGCCAGACAGAGTTCGCGCCCCGCCACGGCGGCAACACTCTCCGCCTTTCCGGGGTCGGGCTTCTCAAACACGGCAAGCACGCTGTGGGGCGTGGTGAGAAGCGTGGCGCGTTCCATCATGGCGCGGCTCACATACTCAGGCTCCACGCCAGCCGGCGCAAAACCTATGTCCGCCCCCTCCTCCACAAAAAGGCGGCGGCAACGGAAACTGCCCCAAAGCTCGCCCACCAGCTTAGGGCCTTCGGCGACAAACAGACCCTCCTCGTCGCGGCGTTTTTTCAGGGCAAGGGAATGAATGAACTTTATATCGTTTCTGCTAAGCATGGCGGTGCTACTTGATTTTAGGTTAGCAAAGTTACGAATTTAAGCGCACAAATTGCCAACCGCAAAAATTTAGCTCTTCCGCAAAAGCCGATACGCCATACCTATTGCCAATCATATTGATTTGCATATATGCCGCAGCCCTATTCCCCACAAAACAGCGGACATCGCCGAAAAAGCGTAACACATTGAGTTTCAAAAGAATGTCTTTATAGTAAACATCTTCTATAAAGATTTGTTTTTCAGTGCGTTGCAAGTGGCGGAAAAAAGGTCTGATGTAGTTTGAATTAT
>CAVCON010000191.1:0-4302 GCA_963603805.1 Oscillospiraceae bacterium | reverse complement strand
CCACGGAACATCCAAACATGTTTTTTCCCTCGGTCGCTTATTGACGCTTGCACGTATTCTTCCGATTTTTTGTTGTCTGCGTTATTGTAAGACTGCTGCCGGTTCAACGGAAAATCCGGAAAATTAAAAAGCTCCTGTTCATTCATGGAGGATTTGGGGAGTCCCAAAGAATATCCAGCCCAAAGGTTCATACTTTTAGTTCCTGTAACAAATTTGGAAATAAGATTATAGTCGCCATTGAGATGCCCGGCTCTCTGGGATGCATCAAGCTGTGTGTAGCCGCCGTTGTTTAGCGGTTTCGTTACTATGTTGATGGCATAGGTGTCTTTTGCATACTTGCCTGTCGGCATATCGATAAATTCCACATGGGAGATGTCCTTCGGTCTTAATGACTGCACTTCCCGGAAATCAACTTCACGGCCATCAATATAGAGAGTTGCAGTTCCCGTTGGAGTTTTCACATCCCCAGTCGTGCGATCAACAGACACTCCTGGGATCATAAGGTTGCTCAACAGGTCATAACCAGTTACGGCATGCTTGCGCTGCTCTTTTGTTGGTATTGCAAGAATATGGTTGTCTTTGCGGGTATGATAAGAAGCCTTTACCAACGCTTCGCCAAGTTTTTTGGCTTGGATTGAACTTTTTGTGGTGTCAGGTTCTTGTGCGTATGCAGCGTTTATGCACAGCCCTATGATGACAATTAATGATATTCTCATATAATAATGTGCTTTTTTATGCTTAGGGCAAGGTAACGGGCGGAATAGAAAAAAGGTGGTGCACGTAGAAATAAAGAATGCACACCACCTTTTATGTTGCAGTAATTGCGTTATTGCGCTGGTTCTTCTGCGGGCTTCATGTTGGTATATACGTTCTGCACATCGTCAAAATCCTCAAGCAGACCGACCATCTTGTCAATGGTTTCGCGCTCTTCGGGTTTGACATCTTTCAGGTCGTTGGGGATATAAGTGAATTCTGCGCCGATCACGTCAAATCCTTTTCCTTCGAGATATTGCTGTATTTGCCCGAAGCTTTTCGGATCTCCGTATATCGTGATGGAGTTTTCCTCTTCGTCCTCGTCGTATTCGTCCTCAACTCCGTAGTCTATGAGGTCGAGGATGAGTTCGTCCATATCCAATCCGTCCTTTTTATGGAAAGAGAAAACACTTTTGTGGTCGAAAAGGAATGCCAGCGAACCCATTGTGCCGAGGTTTCCAGAGAATTTGTTGAAGATAGAGCGCACATCGGCCACTGTGCGTGTAGGGTTGTCGGTAAGGGTGTCAACGAAGATTGCAATCCCATGAGGACCGTATCCTTCGTATGTCATGTTCTTGTAGTCGCTCTGGTCTTTGTCGCAAGCGTTTTTTATTGCGCGCTGAATGTTGTCTTTCGGCATATTCTCGCGCTTGGCGTTTGCGATAATGGCACGCAAATGTGGGTTGTTCTCCGGTTCGGGACCGCCCTCGCGTACTGCTATCGTTATTTGTTTTCCGATTTTGGTGAACGTGCGGGCCATGTGTCCCCAACGTTTCAGTTTTGTAGCCTTACGGTATTCAAATGCTCTTCCCATTGGTTTGAAGTTTTAGTGTTTTATATTTGAATGTTGTTCTTTTATCGTTGCTGTGCCCCGGTCTCGCGTGCAAGGTTGTTCATTATGTTCTTCATCACCTTGTCGGTGCGTTCGTCCGTAAGCGTCTTTTCCGGGTCTTCGAGAATGAAGTTCACCGCGTAGCTTTTCATTCCTTCCCCGATGTTTTTGCCTTCGTAAACATCGAACAGCTCTACGCTTTTCAGAAGTTTCTTTTCTGTGGCACGCGCCACGCGCTCTATGTCGGCGAATTTCACGCTTGACTTTACAAGCAATGCGAGGTCGCGGCTTACGGGCGGGAATTTGCTGAGCTTGGAATACACAACTTTGTTCTTGCGTGTAATCTTCATCAGGTTTGTCCAGTTTATGTCAGCAAAGAACACCTCTCCGGCAATGTCGAACTTGTTCAGAATTGCATGCTTTACAACGCCCACTTCGGCAATTGGCTTTCCGTTGTGTGCAGAGTATTTCAGCGACACGCTCATAATGTCGTTGCCATCGGTCTCGCTTATGCTCAACGCCTGTGCTTGCACGCCAAGCCGGCGGAATACGTTTTCAACGTGAGCTTTCAGCTCATAAATGCTTGTTTTTTCGTTTTCCCGAACCCAGGAATTGTAGTTGCGCTTTCCGGCAAGCCACAAACCCATGTGCATTTCTTCGCTGTAGGCTGCGAAATGGTCGTCGTCCGTGAGCTTTGCGGTATCGTAGTGGTAGCAGTTACCAAATTCAAAGAATCTCAAATCCTCGATTTTGCGGTTTAGGTTGCGCTGAATGTTTTCCAGCCCGCCGAAAAGCAATGTCTGACGCATTACGCCCAAGTCGGAACTCAGAGGGTTCATTATTTTAACAGCGGTGTTCAAAGACATTTCGTTGAGCGGTTCGTAATACGAAGTCTTTGAAAGCGAGTTGTTCATAATCTCGTTAAACCCATACCCGGCAAGCTGCTCGCTTACGATGTTGCGCAACTTGTGCGAACGGTCTTCCTCGCCTTCGATTGTTAGGCTTGAGTTTATGGAAGTGGGGATTTCCACATTGTTGTAGCCGTATATGCGCAGGATGTCTTCCACAACATCGCAGGGGCGAGTAACGTCAACCCTGTATGGAGGCACAGCAAGTTTCAAGCCGTCTTCGCGGTCTTCAAGGATTTTCATTTCAAGGCTCGTTACGATTTCCTTTATTATGTCCTTGTCAATTGTTTTCCCCATGAGGTTGAAGGCATAGGCGTAGTTCAAGTCAACGATGAAGTCTTTGGCAACATCTTTTTTCCTTACGTCCTTTATGTTCATGGCAATCTTTCCGCCGGCAAGTTCCTTGGCAAGCATCGCCGCCTGTTTGAGGGCGTAGATTTGCCCGTTGGGGTCGATGCCGCGCTCAAAGCGGAAGCTTGCATCGGTTGAAAGTCCGTGCCGGCGTGCGCTTTTGCGAATCCACGTGGGGTTGAAGTACGCACTTTCAAAAAGCACGTCCTTTGTGGTGTCGTATGTGCCGGAGCCTTTGCCGCCGAAAACGCCGGCAATGCACATGGGCTCTTCGGCATTGCAAATGGCAAGGTCTTTTTCCGAGAGTTTGTGTTCCACGCCGTCGAGTGTTATGAACGGAGTGCCTTCGGGCATTGTGCGCACCACCACCTTGTTGCCTTTTATCATGTCGGCGTCAAAACAGTGTAGCGGCTGGCCGTATGCCATCATTATATAGTTGGTTATGTCAACAATGTTGTTGATTGGGCGCAAGCCTATTGTTTCGAGTTTTGCCTTCAGCCATTCCGGACTTTCCTTTACTTGGCAATCTTTTACGGTTATCGCGCAGTATCTTGGGCAAGCCTCGCTGTTTTCCACCTCAACGGCGATGTCCAAGTCCTCATTGTCGATTTTGAAGTCGTCAACAGAGGGGCGGTGTATGCTTGTTTCATATCCGTTGCGCACGAGCCATGCGTATAGGTCGCGTGCAACTCCGTAGTGTGAGCAAGCGTCAGCCCTGTTTGGCGTTATGTCTATTTCGATCACATAATCGCTTTCCAAGTTGTAGTACTCGGCGGCGGGAGTTCCGGGAACAGTGTCGGCTGGAAGCACTATAATGCCGTTGTGGTCTTTTCCCA
The DNA here is from genome assembly GCA_963603805.1 of Oscillospiraceae bacterium. Lineage (GTDB taxonomy): Bacteria > Bacteroidota > Bacteroidia > Bacteroidales > Bacteroidaceae > UBA6398. Next base: position 622 of record CAVCON010000191.1, on the reverse strand, counting down.
CGCCGATTTCGTCTTCTGCGCAAATCATTCCGTAGCTGTCAACGCCGCGCAAGCGCGATTTCTTTATCTTGAATTCCTTGTCGCCGTCATACAGCACGCAGCCTATTGTGGCGACCATCACCTTTTGCCCGGCGGCTATGTTTGATGCGCCGCATACAATCTGCACAGGTTCGCTGTCCCCGAGGTTTACGGAGCAAATGTGCATATGGTCGCTGTCCGGGTGGGGAGCGCAGGTAAGCACTTCGCCAACCACTACGCCTTTCAGACCGCCGCGAATGGCGGGTTTCTCTTCAAGGGAATCAACCTCGAGACCTTCCGATGTCAGTGCATCGGCAACTTGTTGCGGAGTAAGGGTAAAATCCACATACTCTTTAAGCCATTTATATGAAATGTTCATAATCTTATTGTTTGCAGTTTCAAAAGTTACGCAGCGCAAACTACAAAGGTCTGGCAAGCGCAATTTCAGACGCAAAATTACAACTTATTGGGCTAATTATGAAACAAAAGAAGTAAAAATCCAAAGAATGCAGAGTTGCCTTTGTGTTTGCAGGAAGTTAGAAATGCAGTTGGCGATAAAAAGCGGAGCGCTGGTCTGTGATAGGAGTTCTCTGATAGTTAAGGT
>CAVCON010000190.1:0-4320 GCA_963603805.1 Oscillospiraceae bacterium | reverse complement strand
CTGCAAACCGAGCGCGGCATAAAAATGATAAAGGAGTTCTTTCAGCAAAACCTGTCAACGGCTTTGAACCTTCACCGTGTAACTGGACCGCTGTTTGTGCCGTCGGGCACTGGAATAAATGACGACTTGAACGGAACGGAGCGCGCCGTGAAGTTTCCCATCAAGGACCTTGGCGACATGAAGGCCGAGGTGGTGCATTCGCTTGCCAAATGGAAAAGGCTCACCTTGGCGCAATACGGCTTCAAGCCCGGCTATGGCATATACACCGATATGAACGCCATACGCGCTGACGAGGAGCTTGACAACCTCCACTCGCTGTATGTTGACCAATGGGACTGGGAAAGGGTGATTACAAAGGACGACCGCACGCTCGATTTCCTGAAATTTATTGTAAGGCAGATATATTCGGCGTTGAAGCGCACCGAGTTCATGGTTTTTGAGGCTTATCCTCAAATCAAGCCGCAGCTGCCCGACGACATATTCTTCATACATTCCGAGGATTTGCGCAAAATGTTCCCCGACAAAACCGCGAAGGAGCGCGAACAGCTGATAACACGCGAAAAGGGGGCGGTGTTCATAATAGGCATAGGCTGTCCGCTTGGCGACGGCAAGCCCCACGACTTGCGTGCGCCCGACTATGATGACTATTCCACCGTTGCCGAAAACGGACTGCCGGGGCTTAACGGAGACATCATGGTGTGGGATGACGTGTTGAACGTGGCTTTGGAACTGTCCTCGATGGGAGTGCGCGTTGACAAAAAGGCTTTGCTCCACCAGTTGAAGGAGGCGGGCAAGGAAGACCGCGAAAAGTTGTATTTCCACCAGCGGCTTTTGGAGGGTTCGCTGCCACTTAGCATCGGAGGCGGGATAGGGCAGTCGCGCCTGTGTATGTACTATTTGAAAAAGGCGCATATCGGGGAGATACAGGCAAGCATCTGGCCCGAGGAAATGCGCGAGGAATGCAGAAAAATGAACATCACGCTCCTTTAAGCGTGATGTTTTTTATCATGGGGATGCTTTTTGTTGACTTGCACCTGCCTCATAAATAAGTGCGCTATGCACGGCAAAGTGTTTGTCCCCCAAAAATAAATAACGAGGGTCTGCCATTGGCAAACCCTCGTTTTAATTTCTTCAGAACGGCTTTTGCTTACTTAGCCTTGTTCACCTTGCCGTAGCGGCTCATGAACTTGTCAACACGACCTGCGGTGTCAACCAGCTTGTTCTTGCCGGTGTAGAACGGATGTGAGGTGCTGGAGATTTCGAGCTTTACCAAAGGATATGTTTCGCCTTCAAACTCTATGGTGTCGTTAGTTTTGCAGGTAGAGCGCGAAAGGAACATATCGCCATTGCTCATATCTTTGAATACCACAGGACGGTAATCTTCGGGATGAATGCCTTTTTTCATTGCTATATACTGATTTTATTTTATTATTCGCCTAAAAAGCGGTGCAAATTTACGGCTTTTATTTTGACAGGCAAAGTTTTAATCATTGTTTTTGCTGGCGGGCGTGCATTTTGTGGATACTTCCGTGGGGAATTGGCTTCTGCGGCTGCTGTATGGAAAATGCGCGTGCGGGTCGTGTTCCCATACGCGCATTTGCTGTTTTCTTGCGGTTTGTCAGAATTCAAACTGCTCTATTTTCAGCGTGGCGTATTTCTCGATGTTGCCAACGTAGAGCTTGAACTCCTCTGTTGCCATATGGGCTTTCAGTGCCTCGGCGTCCGTCCATGTTTCGCAAATCAGTGCCACGTCCTCGCGGGTCTCGCTCGTGAAAATGTCGTATGCTATGTTTCCTGCGTGCTTGAGGGAAGCCTCTGTGAGCTTCTTCGCGCTTTCAATCACATCGCCTTTGTGGGCTGCATCGTTAATCTTGGCAAAACAGTTTACTCTGATCATGATAATATGTTTTTAAGTTTTGGTGATGCAATATTAGCAATTTCCCCCAACAGCGCAAAGCCCAAGCCGAATTATTCGTTCCAGAAATTCCACGAGGCTTCGGCTTGCAGATGCAGCATTTCGAGACCGTTTTTTACGGCTGCGCCGCGTTCGCGCCCTTTTTGCAGGAAAAGTGTTTCCTCTGGGTTGTAAACCAAATCGTAAAGCAGGTGCTCTGGCGTGAGTGCGGAGTAAGGGATGTTTGGTGCGTTATTAATGTTCGGGTGCATGCCGAGCGGGGTGCAGTTTACGATAAGTTTGTACTCGCCGAGCGTTTCAGAAGTTATGTCCTCGTACGCGAGGATGGCCCCACGCCTTGTGCGGCTTACGTATTGCGGCTTAATGCCGAGCTGGCGCAATCCGTCAATTACGGCTTTTGATGCGCCACCTGTGCCAAGCACCAAAGCTTTTTTGTGCTGCGGTTTGAGGAGCGGGCGCAGCGACTCCGTGAAACCGATAACGTCGGCGTTATGCCCAATGAGCCTTACGCCGCTGCCGCCACGCCTTACACACACAACGTTTACCGCTCCGATGCGTCTGGCAGTCTCGTCTATGTCGTCAAGATAGCTCATGACCTGCTGCTTGTAGGGTATGGTTACGTTGAAGCCGCGAAGCGTGGGGTTGCTTTCCAATACGCCCGGAAGCATGTCTATTGTTTCTATAGCAAAGTTGCGGTAGGCTGCGTCGATGCCTTGTGCCGCGAATTTTTCGGCGAAGTATTTTGCCGAAAAGGAGTGTCCCAGCGGATACCCTATCAAACCGTAAAGTTCTGTCATGGTCTATTGTTTTTCCGCTTCGTAAAGGGTGTTTATGCCCAATATGAAATCGTTGTATTTTGCGTTTTTGAATCCCGCCCGTTCCAGAATATTTTTCATCTGTGGTCCGTGCGGAAAGGCTTTCATCGTGGCGGGAAGATATTTGTATGCGCTGTTGTCGTGGGATATGAGCCTTCCCATAATGGGGAAGACTATCTTGGAATATATTGTGAACAGTTGCTTCATGGGGAATGTGCCTGGAACGGTAAGCTCCACTATGACAAGGCGGCCGCCGGGGCGCAATACGCGGTGCATCTCCCTTAGCCCTTGGTCGAGGTTCTCGAAATTCCTCACGCCATACGCCACGGTAACTGCATCGAAACTGTTGTCGGGAAACGAAAGCCGCATACAGTCGTCGACTTTGAGCGTAACGGTGGCGGACAATCCCTTTTTCTCGACCTTTTTACGCCCGACTGCTATCATGCCCTCAGAAATGTCCACGCCCACGAGCTTCCTTGGTTTCAGCATTCGGGCGGTAAGAATGGCGAAGTCGCCCGTGCCTGTCGCCACGTCGAGAATGTCCTGCGGCTTGTATGGCTTCAGCGACTTGATTGCCGCCCTGCGCCATATCTTGTCAACTCCGAACGACAGGGAGTGGTTCAGAAAGTCGTATGAGTGGGCTATATTGTCGAACATTTCCGCCACTTGGCTTCCTTTCTTGCCTTCGGCGGAATAGGGCTTGATTTTTTCCTGGTCGTACATAATTCTATATGGCTTGCTGTCTGTTTTTGGCGGAAATGCAGTTGCCCGCGATTTCGCCACTTCCTATGCAGCGGTGGAAGTCTTTGTCGTAAATAACGGCAAACTGTCCCGGCGCGATGCCTTGCACGGAGTGGGAGGAGACCACCTTGTATTCTTTGCCGCTTTTTTGCAGTGTGGCGGGAATTACGATTGGCGTGTGGCGTATTTTGAACGATATGTCGTATTCGCCGTCTTTTTCAAAGGGGTTGAGGGTTATGAAATGCGGTTCGGCAATGCGGAACTCTTTGCCGTAAGCGTCAGGTGTCTGGAAACCACGGCTCACGTAAACTATGTTCCTGCGTATGTCCTTTCCCACAACATACCACGGACCTCCTGCAAGCCCCAAACCTTTGCGCTGGCCTATCGTGTGAAACCAGTAGCCTTTGTGCCGCCCGAGAATGTTGCCTGTCTGGCGGTCTATGATAAGCCCTTCCTTTTCACCAAGGTAGCGGCGCACGAGTTCGTTGTAGTCAATCTTGCCAAGGAAGCAGATGCCTTGGCTGTCTTTTCTTTTGGCGGATGGTATGTCCTGTTCGGCGGCAATGCGCCTTACATCCTCTTTCATCAGTCTGCCTATGGGGAACATGGCGTGCGAAACCTGCAAGTTGTCGAGCTGTGCGAGAAAGTCGGTCTGGTCTTTCACTGGATCTGGGCTTGTTGTCAGCCAAACGTTGCCGCTTTCGTCTTTTTCGGTTGAGGCGTAATGCCCGGTGGCGATGAAGTCGTAGTTGTGCCCTATTTTATCATAGAAAGCCCCGAACTTAATCAGCCTGTTGCACATCACATCCGGGTTGGGCGTAAGTCCTTTGCGCAGACGCTCTACGGAAT
>CAVCON010000189.1:2398-4408 GCA_963603805.1 Oscillospiraceae bacterium | reverse complement strand
ATAGAGGCTGGTCTTGGCATTTTCGTAAAGACTGACAAAACAGACTTTATAGGACGAGACGCTATTTTGAAGCAAAAGGAAAACGGAATCCCTTTCAAGGTTGTGGGTCTGCAATTGGATGATCGCGCGATACCACGGCATGGGTATGAGGTGCTTTGTGAAGACAAAGTTGTTGGTCATATCACCACAGGATACAGTTCTGTTTCTACTGGAAAAAGTGTGGCAATGGCTTTGGTGGATAAAGAATTTTCTACTTTGGGGACAAGGTTGAAAGTAAGGATTCATCGCAAGCTTCACGATGCAACAGTAACAAAGAAGAATTTCTACAACAAAAACTATAAAAAATAAAAATACAACTATGGCAAAGGTAATAGAAGGGCTATACTACAGTGAGACTCACGAGTATGTTCGTGTAGAGGGAGAATATGGCTACATCGGTATAACAGATTACGCGCAACAACAATTGGGAAATGTTGTATATGTTGACACTCCCGAAGAAGGAGACGATGTTGCAGCTGGAGAAGAATTTGGAGCAGTAGAGAGTGTAAAAGCTGCAAGCGACCTGATATCTCCTGTAAGTGGAACTGTTGAAGCGGTGAATGCCGAACTTGAGGACACTCCGGAAAAAGTAAATGAGGATCCTTATGCTAATTGGATCATAAAGGTAAAACTGTCTGACAAAAGCGAGTTGGATTCCTTGTTGAACGCCGAACAATACAAGGAAAAAGAAAAATAACGTATATATCATGTGTTCCCATAAGTATTTGCCTCATACGGAAAGCGACCTAAAAGAAATGCTTTCTGTAGCAGGAGTACACAGCCTTGATGATTTGTATTCAGACGTGCCAGATGCGTTGCGTCTAAAACGGGAATACGATATTCCCCAGGGGGAATCAGAGGAGGGCATTCGTAAAGAGTTCAATGCCATGTCTTCCCGAAACAAACAGCTTGTTTGTTTTGGTGGGGCGGGAGTTTACGACCATTATGTTCCAGCCGTTGCTGATTATATAGCATCGCGCTCGGAATTTTTGACAAGCTATACCCCGTATCAAGCCGAAATATCCCAAGGCACACTGCAATACATATTTGAATACCAGTCAATGATGGCAGAATTGACAGGTATGGACATATCTAATGCCAGCCTTTATGATGGTGCCACCGCAACGGCAGAAGCAGCAATGATGGCTATTGCCATTACAAAAAAGAAGACACGGGTACTTTTGAGTTCAACGTTGAACCCACAAGTGATAAGAGTTGTTGAAACGTATGCAAAATTTCGAGGAATTTCCTTGACTAAGATTCCCGAAAAAAATGGGGTTACCGATTTGGATTGTCTGAAAAAGGAATTGACAAAAGGTGATGTGGCTGGAGTTATTGTCCCGCTTCCCAATTATTACGGAATAGTGGAAGACTATACAGGATTGGCAGATGAAGTGCATGCTGCAAAAGCTGTTTTGATAATGGAATGCGTGCCGGCAGATTTGGCTCTTTTGAAAACTCCGGGAGAGTGGGGCGCAGACATTGCCGTAGGAAGCGGACAGTCTTTAGGACTTCCAATGCAATACGGAGGGGCTAATGTCGGATTTTTGTGTGCACGTGAAGCTTTTTTGCGAAAAATTCCAGGAAGAATAGTTGGAGCGACTGTTGATGCAGATGGTAAACGCGCTTTTTGTCTGACAATGCAAACTCGCGAGCAGCATATAAGGCGAGAGAAAGCAACTTCTAATATATGTTCAAACGAAGGATTGCAAACATTGTATGTGGCAATCTACCTTTCAATAATGGGGAAAAAAGGTTTGCGGGAGGCAGCTCAAAAATCTTATTCTGGTGCTCATTATTTGTGTGAGGAACTTTTGAAGACCGAAAAGTTTGAAAAAGTGTATGACGCTCCGTTTTTTAACGAGTTTTGTCTTGATGCAAAGATGAACCCGTCCGCATGGGAAAATGTTTGTGAAGATGCAGGCGTTTTGGGCGGAATTAGAATTAATAATTCAAACCGCATACTGTTTG
>CAVCON010000189.1:1063-2388 GCA_963603805.1 Oscillospiraceae bacterium | reverse complement strand
CGAGAAGAAATGGATACTTTAGTTGCACTTGCAAAAAAATGTGAGATATGAACAGAGTATATTACGGCAAATTGATTTTCGAACTTGCCCAAAAAGGTCGTATAGGCTATTCGTTGCCAGATAACGGTATTTCAAACGATTATTCATCGTCGTTGCCCGATGTACTGAAAAGAAAATCGGAATTGAATTTGCCCGAGGTGGATGAAATGACAGTTGTGCGTCATTATACCAACATGAGCAACAATAACTTTGGGGTGGATACAGGATTTTATCCTCTTGGCAGTTGTACGATGAAGTATAATCCCAAAATAAACGAGGAAATATGTAAACTTCCCGGGTTTGTAAAAGTTCATCCTTTGCAAAAAGACAAGTCTGTACAAGGATTGTTGGAAGTTTGTTACAATCTGAAACGCTCGCTTTCGGAAATTTGTGGCATGAGCGACTTTACCCTTAATCCCTTTGCAGGTGCTCATGGAGAGTTAACAGGACTTATGGTGATACGCTCATATCACATGAACAATGGTGATAGCAAGCGAACAAAAATAATAGTTCCAGATTCTGCCCACGGAACAAACCCTGCTTCGGCAGCATGTTGCGGATTGCAGGTGGTTGAAGTAAAAAGCAAAGAAGACGGGCGAGTTGATGTTGAGGCTCTCAAGTCTTTATTGGGAGACGATGTCGCAGGAATGATGATGACAAATCCAAACACATTGGGATTGTTTGAATATGATATACCGCAAATAGCGGAATTGGTACACGCTTGTGGCGGTCTGATGTATTATGACGGCGCGAACTTGAACCCGATGCTTGGTAAATGCCGCCCGGGAGACATGGGATTTGATGTTGTTCATTTGAATTTGCACAAAACATTCTCCACCCCTCATGGAGGCGGAGGTCCCGGTGCAGGTCCTGTTGGAGTAAGAAAAGGGCTGGAGCAGTTTTTGCCAACGCCGCGTATCGTAAAGGACAATCAAGAGGCGTATAGTGTCGAATGGAACGCAGAGAAATCTCTTGGAAGCATTTCCACATTCCTTGGCAATATTCCTGTTTTGCTGCGTGCCTACTCATATATACGTACAATGGGGAAGGATGCCTTAAAGAAAGTCGGGGAATTGTCCGTGCTCAACGCCATGTATGTAAGAGAAAAATTAAAATGCAAGTATGAATTGCCTATTGCATCAGTTTGCAAGCATGAATTTGTGTTCAATGGCTTGAAAGACAAATCAACTGGTGTTACCACGCTTGACGTGGCAAAACGTTTGCTTGATTACGGCTTTCATGCCCCGACAATATATTTCCCCCTGTTGTTTCATGAGGCACTGATG
>CAVCON010000189.1:0-997 GCA_963603805.1 Oscillospiraceae bacterium | reverse complement strand
GCACTGATGATTGAACCGACAGAGAGTGAAAGCCGTGAAACTCTTGACTGTTTCATAGACACGATGTTGAAAATAGCGGATGAAGCAATAAACGATCCTGAACTTGTAAAGACAGCCCCCCACAATTCGCCAGTCAGACGTTTGGATGAGGTAAAGGCTGCAAGAGAGCCGAGGCTTACGTATTCCCAGTTGCTGTCAAATCCGCTATAAAATGAGAAAAGTAGATTTAATAATAATCGGCGGAGGTCCCGCAGGTTACGAAACGGCTTTGCTTGCCTCGAAAAAGGGGAAACAGACAGTTTTGATAGAATCAAAATGGCTGGGAGGAACTTGTTTGAACGAGGGATGCATACCCACGAAATGTCTGTGCCGTTCGGCAGAGATAAAAAGATTGTTGGAAAACAATGCTTTTTTAGAAGAATTGGGGACAGAGTGTGCGAACAAAGGTTTTGATGTCAGCAAAGCCATTTCTCGCAAGAACAAAATCGTGGATTCGCTTAACGGCGGAATAAAAAGCCTGCTTAAAGCTGCAAAGGTGGAGGTTGTATATGGGAATGCCTCTTTCAAAAGCAGCCATGTTGTCGAAGTGGAATTGACAAAAGAAGAACTGGGTGAAACCGAATACATCGCCGACAATATCATTGTGGCTACAGGCGCGAAAACTAAATTCCTACCAATAGACGGTGCTCACTCGGCTGGTGTGCTCACTTCTCGCGAGCTGTTGAACCTAGAATTCGTCCCTAAAGATATTTGCATAATAGGGGGAGGAGTGATAGGAATAGAGTTTGCCTCTATATATTCCGCGTTTGGCTCCGATGTCAGCGTAATTGAGTATTGTCCGGAAATCCTGCCTAATTTTGATCGCGATATTGCAAAACGCTTACGGGTAGGACTGACAAAAAAAGGTGTCAGTTTTCATTTGAATTCATCTGTCTGTGGCATCGAAAAAACGGACACAGGGCGAATGTGCGTAAAGTACACAAGTAAAGATGAGGAA
>CAVCON010000188.1:0-4413 GCA_963603805.1 Oscillospiraceae bacterium | reverse complement strand
TAGTTTTCGGAATTGATGAATTGCGCCATTTGTAGGGGCGTATTGCATACGCCCTAAACACTACCACTTAATCCGCACCGCAAACCGCCGCCACGACATTGCAAATTGGCGCAATTCGGGCGTATGCAATACGCCCCTACAAGCGGTGGAATTTGTTGGTTGTTTGGATGTTGGACATTTGTGTGGCGTATTGCATACGCCCTGTATGCCACCGCATAAACCGTACCGCAAACATCCGCCACAACATTGCAAATCCGCGCAATTCGGGCGTATGCAATACGCCCCTACAAGCGGTGGAATTTCCTTACAATTTGTTGTTTATGTGTTTGTGCGGTGGGCGATGCAACAATAATAAAGCCGCACCGGCTTTTGCGCGGTGCGGCTTCTGATGAAATTTGTTGTATGAAAGCGTTATTTAACTAACACTTTTTGGGTTGTACCGTCAGCCTTGCGGATGATGTTGATGCCCTTCTGCAAGCCTTGCAGACGCATACCGTCAACGGAGTAGATGCGCTCCACGCCCTTGGCGGGCTTGCCGGCTGTTGCATCCTTGATGCCTACAACATCGTTGGTGAAAATTCCGTTAACCTCGAACACCTTCTGGTGGGTGGTGAACAGAACCGGGTGGGTGTCTGTGCCGAGCGTCTGGAAGAAATTCTCGCCGCCGCTAACCTCGTTGTTGAGCAGCCAGCAGAGCTTGCCGTTTGCAACCTCCTCTGCGGAAACTTTTGTTGCCTGGCTTCCGAATGTCTCGTAGCACCTCTTGTAGATGGGCGCAGTTGCGAAGCGTGCGAATGTCTTGTCGGCATCAACGCCCCTGATAGTTCCTGCGCTGTAGCAGTTGTTCACTTCCGCGCTCGAGCCGAGCCATGCGCAAATACCTGCACTTTCGCCCTTGCCGGTGATGTTTCCTGTGTTGTAGCAGTTGGTAATCCTCACGATAACCGTGTTGCCCATGTTCACGCCGAGAATGCCGGCTGCGTTCACTCCTGCGGGGTGCGAACCCTTGCCTGTAACGGTAACATCGGCTTCGTTGCCGCAGTTCTCTATTGTGATGATGCCGGTGCCGTTTGAGCAGGCTGCTATGCCGGCTGCGTAGGAATCGGCGGTTATTGAGCAGGAGGAGTCAAGCACTACGTTTCTGATTTCAACGCCGTCGTTGATAACGCCGAACAGACCTTGGAATGCCTCTTCGGGAGCGTTGATGACGAGGTTGCTGATAACGTGTCCCTGTCCGTCGAACTTGCCGGTGAAGGGGAAGGATTCTGTACCGATACCTCTGTACTCTGTGATTTCAGACATATCGAGGTCGTTTGCGAGAACCACGCTGATGTTGCTGTTCGTGAAGCCGCTGCCTATGTCCTCGGAAAGTGCCATGAGCTGTGCGGGAGTTGAGATTTTACGTCCGCCGCAGTTTTCGCAAATTCCGTCAGCACCGTATGCGTGTTCAGCTCTCGCAAACCCACCCTCGGTGTTGGAGTAAGCCATGTCCTCAGCAGTGCCGTCGCATTTCAGTGTTCCTATGGCGTAAACCGCATCGCCGTTTGCCATGGGCTTCGGACAGTTGTCAGTGCCGAGTGTCTGCGTCCAAGGCTTGCCGCCGTTCTTGTAGTTGTTGAGCATGAAGCAGAGTTCGCCGTTTTTGAGCTGCTCCTCTGTTACTTCAATGGCGCGGGTGTCGATGTCGAGCACTCCGTTGTCAACATAGTAGCAGTTTTTGATGGTGGGGTTGTTGCGGCAAATCATTGCGCTGTTTCCGCCGGTTGCGAATGTACCTGCCACGTAGCAGTTCTCGAACACAACCTCCACGCCGCCGTTAGCGTAGCCCATAAGTCCGCCGTTGCCTGTGCCGTTCTCGGCAAGAATGCTACCGGCGAAGCCGCAATTTCTGTAAACGCCGTGGTTCTCGGCTGCCGCAGCAATACCGCCGATCGTAACGTCGCCCTCAACAGAGCTTGAAAGGGTTGCCGAACTGTAGCAGTTTTCTATCACGGAATTGCCCTGGCTCTTTATAAGTATGCCGCCAATCATGTAGCCTGCCTTTACAGTTCCCTCGGTTACGATGTTCTTTATCGTGGCGTTGCGGCAGATGCCGAACAATGCCGCGCCGCCCTTGGGATCGTTGCGGTTGTAGGCAACAGTTACGGTGTGTCCCTGGCCGTCGAAAGTGCCGGAGTAGAAGATGTCGGCGCGTCCGCCCTGATCTGTGCCAATCATCACGCTGTCGGCGGAGTATTTTGTAAAGTCTATGTCGGCGAGAAGTTTGCCGTTGATTGTGTTGTGTCCGCTGTTGTTGTAGTTGGCGAACCAATTGAGCTGTTCGGGCGTGGATATCTCATAAACGCCGTCAACAGGTGTCATGTAATTATCTTCGGCTTTGTGGCAGAACGAGCAAACGCCGTCCACGTAGTCGTGCGGGGTTATAATCATGCCGTCCTCGTAGTTGGAGAAGCTGCTCTCGCCTGTGCTTGTTCCGTCGCAGTTGAGTGTGCCGACGGCGTAAACTGTACCGTGGTCGCTGAAAGGCACAGGAGCGAGATCAATCTCGTCGTCGTTGTTCAGGTTCTGGTACCACGAAACGTTTTCGCTTTGCAGATTGTTGAGCATGAAGCAAAGTTCTCCGCTTGCAATCTGCGTCTCGTCCACCTGCTTTGCACCCAGAGAGGGCAGGGACAGTATGTTTGCGTCAACGTAGTAGCAGTTTGTTACAGTTGCGCCGTTGCGTGCGATGATGTTGTTGTCGCCGCCGTCGCTAATGTTGAACTGCGCGTCCACGTAGCAGTTTTCAATCTTGATGCTTTTGCCGTCTTCAGCGTATGCCATGATTGCGCCGTTGCCGTAGCCGGTGGGGTCGGTAATGGAGCCGAGGAACGCGCAGTTGCGTATGGTGCAGTCGCCTTTGCCCTTGACGGAAATTCCGCCAAGACCTGTATCGCCGTTTTTCTGGCTGGTGATAGCCACCTTGCTTATGCAGTTCTCGATTATTGCGTTTTCAAACATGAAGCTTGCAATGCCCGAAGTTTCCTGCACTGCCTTTATTGAGCCTTCCGTTATAAGGTTCTTTACTGTTGCGTTCCTGATGTACATGAAAAGGCTCATGTACGGAGTTTGGGTGTTGTAGTCAATGGTAACTGTGTGTCCCTGTCCGTCAAACTCGCCCTGGAAATAATGTCCTTCAGTACCGATGGTAACGTCATCGGCGGAATATTCGCTGAAATCAACATCTTCCATGAGGCGTGCGTAAACTTTCTGGCCGCTAAGGCTGTTCACGTAGTTTGCAAACCAATACAGCTGCTTCGCGTCGCTTATCTCGTAAACGCCGTCGGTCTTGGGAATGAAGTCGGGTATAACTTTGTGGCAGTAGTCGCACACGCCGTCAACATATTCGTGGTCGTTCTGCTTTGTCTGGTTGGTGTTGGAATATCCCGAAATGTCCTCCGAGAGAGTTCCGTTGCAGTGGAGCGTTCCTACAGCGTAAACAATTCCGTGCGTGGAGTCGAACACAGGCGTTGCGTCAGGCGTTTCGCCGTTGTCGAGGTTCTGATACCACGAAACGTTTGTGCTCTTGTTGCCGTTGAGCGCGAATGCAAGTTCTCCGCTTGCAAGCATCTCCTCGGTGAGAAGTTTTCCCTGCACGCCCTCAATGTCGAAGAGGTTGGAGGCTGTCGCGGTGTTGCGGTAGAGCTTGTTCGAACCGTCCACGCCAATCACGGTGCCGGTGTTCCAGCAGCTTTGCACTCTTGAGCCGTTGCCCACCCAGCCGGAGAATGCCGCCGACTCTTTGTCGCCGGTTATGTTTCCTGTGTTGTAGCAGTTTGTTATCACGAACACGCAGGTGGAGTTCATGCTCACGCCCACGATTCCCGCAACGTTAGCCCCGAAGCCGGTTACGTCGGCTTCGTTGCCGATGTTGGTGAACGTTGCCGTGCCTGTGCCGTGCGAGCTTCCTGCCACTGCGCCGACGTATGCGCCGCCGCTTATTGAGCAGCTCTTGTCGATGCAGAAGTTTTTGAAGGTTGCGCCGCCGCCAATGTGTCCGAAGATACCCTGATAGTCCTCATCGGAGTTGATCACAAGGTTGCTGATGCGGTGTCCCTGCCCGTCAAACGTGCCTTTGTAAGGGGCAAGTTCCGTTCCGATTGGTGTCCACGTAACTCCGCTCAGGTCGATGTCGGCCGTCAGCACTGCGTTTGCGCTTGGCTTGCCATTGCTGGCGTCGTTCGCGAACTCCACGAAATCATCCGCATTGGTGATTTGGTACACTCCGTCCACAATGTCAACAGCCTGCGCGCCTGTTAGGGCAAGCCCTGACATTGCCAACGTGAGCAATGAAAGTTTTAACTTTTTCATGAGTTGTTGTATTTAGTGAATTAATTAAAGTGTCGTATATGGCGTTTATGCCTTTGTTAATGC
>CAVCON010000187.1:0-4445 GCA_963603805.1 Oscillospiraceae bacterium | reverse complement strand
GATGTAGGAAAAACTATGTCCTATGTAGAAAAAATTACATCAGACATAATTCAAACTACATCAGACATAATTTTAGCCCTTTGCAACATATTGAAAAACAAATCATTATGTTGTTTTGCAGAAATCTGCGTAAATCGTTGAAATCCAACTGTTTTCCCAAGGCTAAGCATATTCCGTGAGTGTCATCGGCATTGCAGGGGATTTGTTGCAATCCTTTGCGGTGTTTTATGGCATAATTTTCAGCATATGCAAAACGTATCGGAAAATGCCGCCAAGCGTTTGTTTTCATTTTGCATGATTAAATTATGTTTTTCTGTTGCACAGTATTAAACAATTTGTATATTTGCAAAATCGTATATAAAAACATTCTGTATGAAAAGGTTACTTCTGCCGTTTACCGTTATTGTGGGCTTGCTTTGCGCCATGTGCGGTTGTGCAACCATGGCTTACACATCCGAAACCAGTTATGACATGGACCATCCTGTGGACATTCAGAAAAGCGGACTGATAAAGGATGTCTCCCTGATTTCCCTTCAGGACACTTCGGTGTATATTGGCGACATCATCAAGGTGGATGCGCTCGACACGTTGATTTGCATCTTGGATCAGAATAAAAAAGGCATTTATATCTTTTCAGACAAGGGTAAGTGCGTCAGCACCATTTCCGGACAGGGACACGGTGCGGGCGAGTATTTGGAGGTAACAGATTTCTTCGTTGACCCGGAAAAGAGGACGGTAAATGTTCTCAGCAGGCTGAACAAGAAATTGTATGTTTACGACACCAAGGGCAACGGAATACAGGTGATAAGCCTTCCGAAAACATTCAACAGGATAGCAAAGTATGCGGACGGATTTATAGGGTATATGGCCAACTACAGCGAAGACAGGTCGCAGCCGCACAACTATTGGATAATGGACGGCAACGGCAAGGTTGTAAGTCACTTCGGGGTGATAAAAGGCTGTATAGAAAGCAGTACTAGCGAAAGCTTCCGCCCCTTTTCTTCCCATAAGGGCGATTTGAGCATTTCGGCAGAATACGAGAGAAGCATAATGACGCTAAGCGACGGGAGCGATGATGCGCAAACCACGTATATGCTGGATTTCGGGAAATACAACTGGCCGGAAATACCCGACAAAGATTATAATAACGATGAAAAGATGTTCGGGCTTGTGAACACGCACATATCTGCCCCAAATCAGTTTCAAGAGACGGACGGGTACTTGTTGAGTCTTGTTCTTGTCAATGGGCAGCCCGTAATTGCGGCGTACGACAAGGAGAGCGGCAAAGGAAATTCGCTGTCGCTGGCGAATTATATTGATGACTGCCTTTTAGGTTTTGGGAAGCCTATAAGCTTTAGTGAAAATGAGATTTTTGCAACATTGGACGCTTCTATAATGCACGATGTTTGGAAAGGCGGCAACGAATACAACGATTTCGAGAAGGACCGCCCCACACAGGTGAAGAACCTGCGCAAACGTTTCAAGAACATCGACGAGGACGGCAACCCGTTCCTCGTGAGATACCGCATACACTGACTGTCCGCATAGAGTGGCGAAATGTAAAAGCAAAAAAGAGGGGCAACCGCCCCTCTTTTTTACGCTTAATGTCAATCAGCTTGCACTTTCTTCTGTATGTTGTCTGGAAAAATGCGGCTGTATTACACCGTCCCGCCTTTGACGAGCTTTTCGGTGTCATCGGCGATGAGAAGTTCCTCGTCTGTGCCTATCACAGCCACCGTAACCTTGCTGTCGGCGGCGGATATAACCTCGTCCGCGCCAAAGTTTACGTCGTTCTTCTCCTTGTCGAGCTTTATGCCGAGGTTTTCAAGCCCTTTGAGCGTGTCGCGGCGCACAGAATGCTGGTGTTCGCCCACTCCTGCGGTGAACACAATGGCATCGAGACCGCCCATTGCAAAAGCGTAAGCCCCGATGTACTTGCGTATGCTGTAGCAATACGTATTGCGTGCAAGCAGGGCGCGGCTGTTGCCGGAATGTATGGCATCGTCAAGTTCGCGCATATCGCTCGAAACGCCCGAAAGTCCGAGCACGCCCGATTGCTTGTTTATGAGTGCGGAAACCTGATTGATGTCGAGGTTCTCGTGTTCCATGAGGAAAAGCACAGCCATGGGGTCAACATCGCCGGAACGCGTACCCATTACAAGTCCTGCGAGCGGGGTAAGCCCCATTGAGGTGTCAACCACCTTACCGCAGTCAACCGCCGTTACGGAAGCCCCGTTGCCGATGTGGCAAATCACAAGCTTCTTTGTGTTCATGTCCCAGTTGAGGAACTCGCAAGCCTTGCGCGACACATACCTCACGGAAGTTCCGTGGAAGCCGTAGCGGCGTATCTTGTGCTTTTGGCACAAATCGTACGGAAGCGCGTAGGTGTAGGCGTAATCGGGCATTGTCTGGTGGAAAGCCGTGTCGAACACAAACACCTGCTTCACGTTGGGAAGTTCGTGCTTTATCGCCTCGTAGCCTTTGAGGTGGGCGGGGTTGTGGAGCGGCGCAAGCTCGCTGTACTGCTTCCACTCCTCAAGGATTTCGGGAGTAACCACCACGCTGTGGGTGAATTTTCCGCCGTGCACAATGCGGTGGCCCACTGCGTCTATTTCGTCAAGCGACTTGATAGCCCCGTGTTCGGCATCGGTGAGCTGGGCGAGGATGAAGTTTATGCCCTGCTCGTGGTTTGTGATTTTCACCTTTATCTGCTTGCTGTACCCGTCGGCAGCCTTGAGCTTTAGGAAAGATGTTTCGAGACCTATCTTCTCCATTCCGCCGGCGGCGAGAACGGTGCGGCTGTCCATGTCGTAGAGCTTGTACTTGATTGAGGAGCTTCCGCAGTTGATAACGAGAATTTTCATTTATTGTATGTATAAAGTTTTTTAGCTGTTGTGTAACGAGGGCTTCCGCCCGGGATTAGTCCTTTTTGTTTGCGGCGATAGCCTGGTTTGCCGTTACGGCTATCATTTTGTAAACGTCGTCAACCGAACACCCGCGGCTTAGGTCGTTCACCGGGCGCGCTATGCCCTGGAGTATCGGACCGATTGCCTCGGCATTGCCAAGACGCTGCACGAGCTTGTAGGAAATGTTGCCCACCTCGAGGCTCGGAACAACGAGCACGTCGGCGTGTCCCGCCACCTTGGAGTCGGGGGCTTTGTGTTCGCCTACCGACGGCACGAGGGCGGCGTCTGCCTGAAGCTCGCCGTCAATCTCGATGTGCGGATCGAGCTTGCGGGCAAGTTTGGTGGCCTCCACAACCTTGTCAACGGTTTCGTGCTGTGCAGAACCTTTGGTTGAGAAGCTCAACATGGCGACCTTGGGATGAGGTATGCCCGCAACGTGCTGCGCGGTGTGTGCCGTGCATACGGCTATCTGGGCAAGCTGTGAGGCATCCGGCACTGGGAGTACCGCAACGTCGCCCATTACAAGCAGTCCTTCATCGCCGTATTGCTCTGCCTTGGTAACAAGGAGCATTGCGCCCGATACGCAGGTAATGCCTGGGGCTGTCTTTATGATTTGCAGCGCGGGGCGAAGCACATTGCCTGTGGTGTTTCGCGCACCGGCAAGCTGACCGTCGGCACCGCCGGTCTTTATTATCATGCAGCCGAGATAAAGGGGGTCTTTCACGAGTTCGCGTGCGCGCTCTATGGTAAGGCCTTTCTTCTTGCGTATTTCAACGAGCTGCAAGGCGTATTCCTCTGCCCTCGGATTGTTGAGCGGGTCAACAATCTTAGCCTTTGATATGTTGCCGAGACCGTATTTTTCGGCAAGTTCAAGAATTTCGGTGGGATTGCCTATGAGGATTATGTGAGCCAGTCCGTCTGCAATGGCGCGGTCGGTGGCACGCATTGTTCTTTCTTCCGTGCCTTCGGGCAATACTATGCGTTGGGGATTTTCTTTAGCGCATTTTACGAGTTTGCTAATTATATCCATCAGTTTCTATCAGATTTATATGTTATTCTGTTTGCAAAGTTAGCGATTTTTAATCACAGATATGCGGTTTGTGCAAGGCATTATCTATGTGGATTTGGGATAATGGGCTTATTAAATTAGAGAATGATTGTGCCGTTTGTGAATATAATCCGTTGTTATTTCGCAATTTGTATGATAATGATATGCTGAATACGCTATGAATGTCTGGCATCCAATCGTTCAATAATTTGCACCGCTTGTAGGGGCGTATTGCATACGCCCTGAATTGCGCCACTTTGCAATGTAGTGGCGGAGGTTTGCGGTGTGGCTTGTGCGGTGGCGTACAGGGCGTATGCAATACGCCGCACAAATGCCCTGCGTCCAATAAACCAGTAAATTGCGCCAATTGTAGGGGCGTATTGCATACGCCCAGAATTGCACTGCTTTGCAATGTTGTGGCGGAGGTTTGCGGTGTGGTTCATGCGGTGGCGTACAGGGCGTATGCAATACGCCCCTACAAATGGCGCAAA
>CAVCON010000186.1:0-4485 GCA_963603805.1 Oscillospiraceae bacterium | reverse complement strand
ATGTAGTTTGAATTATGTCTGATATAATTTTTTCTACATAGGACATAGTTTTTCCTATATCACGCACCATTTTTTTTCAGCATACACAAATGCGCCATGCGGAAACAAATGCCGCCACGCGTCCGTGCCGGTGTTTGTCTGTTTTTCCGCCAACCGCTCACGGCGCAAACCGCCTGTGAAAAAACAAGCGCGGAAGCCGAAGCCCCCGCGCCCAAAGTCATTATGAAAAAACTTAAGAAATCAAAGTTTGTCAAATCTTGCAGTCCAGCCGCCGCCGCTCTTCATCGACACTTTAAGCGTCTGCGACTTGTTCACGTCCTGCGTTGAATGCTTGTAGTCCTCGGCGTTGCGCCCAGCGTTGAAGCCGTCGGCAAATATGTCTGCCTTGTAGTTGCCCTCGCCAAGGAACGAAAGCGGAATCTCTATGTCGCGTCCGTCCCAGCTTGTCATTGCGCCCACATACCACGTGGTGCCCTTGCGGCGGGCAGTAACTATGTATTTCCCAACCTCACCGGCAACAACCTTTGTCTCATCGAAAACAGTCGGCACTTTGGCTATGAAGTCCGTACACTCCTGCTCCCTCGTATAGTTTGACGGAACGTCCGAAAGCATTTGCAGCGGGGAATAGAAAATGGTGTACATGGCCATTTGGTGAACCCTCGTACCCTGGCTCATGGGGCGGTCGTACACGGCGCGATAGTCAGCGCGTGTTGCATTAATCATCGCGCCCGGAGTGTAGTCCATAGGGGAGATAATCTGGCGTATGTAGGGGATCATCACATCATAGCCCGGCATATCGCCGCCCAATGTGCCTTTCGCGCCGCTCTGCCACTTGCACTGCTCCAAGCCGCGCACGCCCTCGCAGCTCACGATGTTGGGATATGTAACCTGCAATCCCTTCAGCTGCATGCCGTGATAGTCAACCGTGAGCTGGTTGTCTGCGGCAGTCTGCGTAATCTTGCGCAACGAGGACATCACGAACTGGTCGTTGGCATTGATGAAGTCAATCTTCAAACCCTTCACGCCCCAGCTCTTATAGAGGGGGAACGCACGGTCCATATACTTCATGCAGTCTTTCCACTTGAGCCAGATGATTACCTCAACACCCTTCTGCTTGCCGTAGCTTGCTATTTCCTGGATGTTGCACTCAGGCTTGTACTGAAGCACATTGGGGCTGTCCCAGCCGTCGTCCACGATGATGTATTCCAGTTTGTTTGCAGCCGCAAAGTCAATGTAGTGCTTGTAGGTGGGCGTGTTCATTCCCGAGGCGAAGTCAAGCCCCGCCACATTGAGCGCATTCCACCAGTCCCAAGCCACCTTTCCGGTCTTGACCCACGAAAAGTCGCCCTTTGCCGTACCGTCGCAAAGCTTGCGCACAATGTCGCAGTCGGCAAGCTGCGCGTCGTTCTCGGTAATAATGGCGACTTTCCACGTCAAAGGCTGTGTGCCGCCCACGCGTGCGATGTAGTCCTTGCGGAACAGCTTCACGAAGTTTGCGTAGCCCTTGCCGTTGAGGTCGGAGTTCTTCAGGTCGGGATAACCTGCGAATTCGCCTTTAAGACCGTTGCCATCCGTGAAATTGGAATGCACGTACATTCCCGGATAGTCAAGGTCGCCCACATCAGTAACCGCCACTTTCACTCCATTGCCCATGTCGGCAAGCAGCGGCAGTATGCTGAGCTTTGTGGAGGGCATCTGCGAAATCTTGGTCTCGGTGTAGTACGATTCGAACGAGCAGGAATAACGCTCGCCCTGCGACTCGTCGTTAACCCAGGGTGTCCACGTTTTGGGATCGCCAGTAAAATTATATTCTACAGTCTCGTTCTTTACGTTTACAGAGTCTTTTCTCGCGCCACGGAAGCGGTAAGCAACAGCGTCGTCGTACACGCGGAACTCCACAGTGTATTGGCTTCCTTTCAGAGCGAGCTTGGTGTAAACATCTTCAACCTCCGATTTTGTGTAGTGCGGCGTAGCTATCTTGCGGCTAACCTTCTGCGCCTTTCCGCCCGATGCGCCCGGTCCCCAAACGCTTCCGTCGGTAAGCGTAACGGCGAGTGTTGACGGTTTGATGATTTCGCGGCCGTTCAGGTCCACTTTCCACGTGAGCTTGTCGCCGGAGTTCACTGTAAGAGTCAGTTTGCCCGAAGGCGATTTAGCCACAAAGTTGCCCGCCTGTGCCGTTGCGCCGAAAAACATCGCAGCCGAGGCGAGCATTGCAGTCATTAAGTTTGTTTTCATTTTGCTATTGTATTATTTGGATATTACATTTTTTCAAATCTTGCGGTCCATCCGCCGCCGCTCTTCAAGGGCAGTTTCAGCACATCGCCCTTCTTCACGGTTTTCTCCTCGCGCTTGTAGTCCTCCGCGCTTCGTGAGGCGTTTACGCCGTCGCGGAAAATCACCGCCTTGTAGCTTGCGTTGTCAAGGAAGTCGAGCTTCAGCTCCAGTTCGCGCTCGTCCCAGTTTGTCATCGCACCCACGAACCACGTAGTGCCTTTGCGCTTGGCTGTGATTATGTATTTGCCCATCTCGCCTTGCAGCGTGCGGCTGTCGTCAAACACTGTGGGGACTTTTGATATGAAGTCGGTGCATTCGGGCCAGAGATAGTAGAGCGAGGGCTTGTCGGAAAGCATTTGCAGCGGCGCGTCGAAAACCGTGTACATTGCCATTTGGTGAACTCTTGTGCCTTGGCTCATGGGATTGTCGCCGCATGGACGGTAGTCCTGGCGCGTGGCGTTGCGCATAGCCCCCGGAGTGTAGTCCATAGGTGCGGTGAGCATACGCGAGAACGGTATCGTAACGTCGTAGCCCGGCATATCCGCGCCCTGCGTGCCCTTTGCGCCGCTCTGCCACTTGCATTGCTCCAATCCGCGCACGCCCTCAATGTTGAGTATGTTGGGATAAACCACCTGCATTCCGTTGAGCATCATTCCGTGCCAGTCGATGACGAGGTGGTGCTTTGCGGCGAGTTCGGTTATCTCCCTCACGGAATTTATCACATACTGGTCGTTTGCGTCCACAAAGTCGATCTTCATGCCCTTAACGCCCCATTTTTCGTAAAGGGGGAACGCCTCGTGCATCTTCTGCATCGTGTTTTTCCAGCTTGCCCACACAATAACGCCCACGCCCTTGCTGTCGGCATACCTTATAAGCTCCGGCATATCTATTTCCTTTCGTGCCTCGGTTATGTCCCTGCCGCTCCAGCCGCCGTCGAGGATTATGTATTCAAGCTTGTATTTTGCGGCAAAGTCAACATAATATTTATATGTGTCGGTGTTCGACCCCGACTTGAAGTCAACGCCCGTTATGTTTGCCGCGTTCCACCATTCCCACGCCACCTTGCCGGGTTTCACCCACGACCAGTCGCCTTTTGCCACAGGGCGGCAAAGTTTCTGCGTCAGGTCGCAGTTGGCGAGCTGCACATCGTTCTCGCTAACGATTACCGCCCTCCACGGCAAAGCCTGTCTGCCGCCGATGCGGGCTATATGGTCAAAGCGGAAAAGCCGGCTGAAGTTCTCCGTGCCGCCTTTGCCGGGAACGGAATTCTTCCAGTCGGGATAGCCGGGAAACTCGCCCACAAGCGAGAAGCCCTTCGAGAACGCCGAGTGCAGGTACATACCCGGATAATCCAACTCGCCCACGCTTGTAAGCGCAGCCTTCACGCCGCCGTCGAGCTTCACCACAAAAGGCACAAGGGCGAGGTTGCGCGGCTGCATCTGCGAAATCCTCTGGTTGTCATAATATGCCTCGAACGAGTTTGAATACCTCTCGCCGTGGCGCAGGTCGTTCACGTATGGCACGAATGCCTCGTAGTCCTTGCTGAAATTGTATTCCACCGTCTCGTTCTCCACCGTTAGCGAATCCGTGGCGTTGGCAATGAATCGGTATGCCGCCGCGTCATCGTAGGCGCGGAACTCAACAGAATAGCCCTTGCCCTTCATCGTAAGCAAAGAGTAGTTGTCCTCAATCTTTGCCTTGCGGTAGTTTATGCCGTCAATAGTGCGGCTAACCTTCCCCAACTTGCCGGCAGGGTTGTCGCCTCCCCACGAGCCTCCGCCCTTTATCTTTACGGCAAGCACGGAGGGCGCGGTGATTTCGCGCCCCTTGAAGTCCACCTGCCAAGTAAGGCTTTTCCCTGTGGACACCTTTACGGCAAGGTTTCCCGAGGGGGACTTTACTATGTAGTCTTTCGCCGACCCCGCAAACGGCATGAGCGCAAGCGAAGCCACGGCAAGCATTCTGGTTATCATATACGGCATTTTTATGGTATTACTAATATTACCCTTTCCGGCAAAAAGCCGAAACGGCTTTCAAATTTACACATTTTTTACGTTATAAACAGTTTGGAGCAAGGTTAAAATGTAATATCACGTGAGCTTGGGACAAACCTCCCATGAAAGCCGGAAAATCCACATAGGACATAGGAAAAACTACATAGGACGTAGAAAAAATTATATCTGATATAATTTAAACTACATCAGACCT
>CAVCON010000185.1:0-4549 GCA_963603805.1 Oscillospiraceae bacterium | reverse complement strand
AATTATATGAACGGTGTATGTTGTTTATTGATTGCAACGGTATATATGTAGGGGCGTATTGCATACGCCCTGTATGCCACCGCATGAACCGCATTGCAAACCACCGCCGTAACATTGCATAATCGGCGCAATTCAGGGCGTACGCCCTACGGCGGTGCAATTTTTTGGATGATTGGATGCTGTGTGCTTGTATGGCGTATTGCATACGCCCTGTATGCCACCGCATGAACCGCATTGCAAACGCGGTCGCGACATTGCATAATCGGCGCAATTCAGGGCGTATGCAATACGCCCATATGGCGGTGCAGTTCCTTGATTAATTGTGCTTTGATTGCAAAAGTACGCACCTCATGATGTGTGCAATCCGTTCCTGCGGCGTTGCAATTCATCCCGCAATACCGATGCCTTTTCGTAGTTTTCCGCTTTGACGGCTTCTTCTAACTGTTTTTCTATGGCATCGTCGGATAGCTCGCTAATGGGCTGCTCTTCGGCTTTTTCGTGGTGCTCGCTCTCTGTTATTTCGTCAAGCAGGGCATTTTCGATGATAATCTTGCACTTTATGGCGGCGGCGTACATCACGCCGTCTATGATGTTTGTCGCGGCGTAGTGGATTTCGCCGGTCTCAAAATTCTCAAGCATGGCATCGGCATAGAGTGTGCCGTTCTCATCACGCTTCACCAGAATGCAGTTTGTGTATATGCCGAACGAAGCCGTGGACTTTTCCATAAGTTCCGTCCAAAGAAAGATTTTGGGCATATTGCCTTGCTGGGGAAAGGCGTGCAACGCAATGCGAGCGGCATCGTGTTCGTCTGAGAAAAAGGCGAACCTCCTGTTGTCGTCCGTAGCGAGGCTTATGAGACACCGATGCGGTTTGCCTTCGCACTTTTTTATTCCGGCTACATGAAGAACTGCGTATTTGTTGTCAAATTCCATAAAAATCAGAGGGTGGGTTTGCCGATATAAAATTATGTGGCAGTGATTTGACAGCAAAGATAGCAAAAATGCCGCAACCTTTGGGCGGGCGAGAAAAAAAACAATCCGAAAGAGCATTGTGTAATTGCATTTTAGTAAATTTGCTGTTGTGCAGAATTGGGGTCTGAACCCTTTGTTTTGCGTACAGATAAAGACAATCATAAATATCAAAAACATAAGGATATGACAATCGACCAATGTAATTTTGCAGGCAAAAGGGTCATCGTTCGCGTTGACTTCAATGTGCCTTTGGATGAAAACGGAAACATTACCGATGACACCCGTATTCGCGGCGCACTGCCCACTCTTAAAAAAGTTCACGCTGACGGCGGAAAGCTTATCATAATGTCCCACATGGGACGTCCCAAGAAGAACCCTGACCTCAAGTTCTCCCTCAACCAGATACTTCCGCGTGTGAGCGAACTGCTTGGCACAAAGGTTGATTTCTGCGAAGACTGCCAAAAGGCAAAGGCGCAGGTTGACGCAATGAACGACGGCGATGTGCTTCTTCTCGAGAACCTGCGTTTCTATGAGGAGGAGACAGGCAAACCTCGCGGCGAGTTCGCCAGCGATGAGGAGAAAGCTGCTGCGAAGAAGGCTCTCAAACCGCTTCAGAAAGCATTCACGGAAACGCTTGCCTCATACGCAGACTACTATATTAACGACGCTTTCGGCACAGCTCACCGCAAGCACGCTTCCACCGCTATCATAGCCGACTATTTTGACAAGGATCATAAGATGTTCGGTTATCTGATGGAGAAGGAAATCAACGCCATTGACAAGGTGATGAACAATATCCAGCGTCCTTTCGTGGCAATCATGGGCGGCTCGAAAGTTTCGACCAAGATAGAGATTATCGAGAACCTTCTTACAAAGGTTGACACCCTGATTCTTTGCGGCGGCATGACATATACCTTCATGAAGGCACAGGGCGGCAGCATCGGCACTTCGATTGTGGAGAACAACTACCTTGACCTTGCAAACAACCTCGTGAAAGAAGCCAAGGAGAAAGGCGTGAAACTTCTTCTTGCAGAAGACTCCATTCTTGGCGACCAGTTCTCAAACGAGTCAAACGTCAGAGAGTCTCCGTCAAATGCAATTCCCGACGGTTGGGAGGGCTTGGACATAGGCCCCAAGACTCAGAAGAAGTTCTGCGATGCAATTAAGGAGGCAAAGACCATTCTTTGGAACGGTCCTGCCGGTGTGTTCGAGTTTGAAAAGTTTGAGGCAGGTTCGCGTGCAATTGCAAACGCCATAGTTGAGGCTACCGCAAACGGAGCGTATTCGCTTATAGGCGGCGGCGATTCAGTGGCTTGCATCAACAAGTTCGGTCTTGCAGACAAAGTTTCGTATGTGTCAACAGGCGGTGGTGCTTTGCTCGAGGCTATCGAAGGCAAGACACTTCCCGGCATTGCTGCAATAAAGGGCGAGTGATAAACAAAATATAAACAAGCTTATAAAGGAAAGCAACGTGGCCCGCCCAACAGGCAAGGCAATGTTGCTTTTCTTTGTTTTCAAAATTCATGTCTCGGAAATTCATAATACCTTTGGTTGCCGCCTTTGGAATGGCTTTATTGCTTTCTTGCTCAGGCGAGAAAAAACATCCTGCTCAAGCCAAGGCTACAAAAGACACTGTTGACCTGAAAATAGGACTAATGCCAGTAACCGACTGCCTTCCTTTTTATGTGGCGGGTTACAGCCGTGTTTTTGAAAAAGAGGGCGTAAAAGTAAAAATCACGACATACAGGTCGTCGCTTGAATGCGGGGCGGCTATAAGGGACGCAAAGATTGACGGAGCTTTTCTCACGCTTCCGGAACTTGTTTATCTTGACGGACAAGGCGTGAAATTGAAAGCAGTAATGGAAACTGCGGGTAAGATGACTGTCGTTACAAACCGCACAAAGCGTATAAAGAAATTGAGCAGCATGAAAGAGCGCACCATAGCCATAAGCCGGCACAACACTTCGGATTACCTGCTTGACGAGATTGCGGAAATAACGAAAATAAAGCCTTTTTACCTGCTCCGCCCGCAAATAAACGACATAGCCCTGCGAGAAAGTATGCTTGCCAATAATCAGGTGGACGCCGCCGTGCTTCCCGCACCTTATGACGATATTTCCATTTCGCACGGCAATGTGAAAGTTTTTTCCACAGAGAATTCTAAAATAAAATTTGGCAGTCTGTGCTTTCGCGACACTATAATAAAAAGCAAGGAGAAGGAAATAAAGAAACTCTTGGCTTCATATTCCAAGGCTGGCGACATGATAAACAAAAACAGCAACAGGGCTGACAGTGTGCTGATGAAAATATACCGCTTTTCCGTGCAGGACAAAGATTCCGTCAGGCTTCCAAAATTCACCAAACCCAAGAGTGTGGAGGCTGGCGACCTTGAAAAAGCGGTTTCATGGTGTTTGAAACGCAAGTTTGTGGCAAAACGCCCCGGCAACAACTTGGTTTATGACAAACTGACAAAGTGATGAGCGAACAACTTTCTTTTTGGCAAAGGTATAACAAGGCGGTAAAGCTTTTGGATGGGAAACGCCTTGCGGAGGCTTTGAAACTGGCGCACCAGCTTGTTGACGAAACGGCGGACTGGCAGCTTGTTGACGAACTCGAAAGCATTAGTTCTGCATATTCGATGTTGCTGAATTGCATGAAGCAGGGCGTGAACGACCCGGAAAGGGAACAACAACATCTGAATTTTATTTGCAGATGCTATGATGTGGTGGAAAAAGCGGCGCACAATAAACGCGTAAAGGAAAACGGCGTGGTGTTTACGCGCAATATGCCACAAATTCTGAAAGATCTTGAAGATTATGGAATGAAAGGCATCACGTCGCATTTGGATGAGGCTGATTTGCAAAAACACGTGTCCTTATATACCGAACTGTTCCATTGCGCCAAAAATTCTTCGGTATGGAACACCGAGGAGCAGAAACTGGCGGAGGAAGTTATGAACTCGGCATTTGTTTCCAATAACGACAAGTCTGTGATGCTTAGTGCGCTTTTGTTGAGTTGCCTGAATACGTTTGACCCTCAGAAAATTTTGTTTTTCGTCAATCAGTATTCTGAAACGGAAGATTTGCGCTTGCGAATACAGCTTCTTGTGTGCTTTGTCTTTCCGCTGCAAAAATACCGCAGCCGTCTGTTTGCATACAAAAATTTGCACACGCGCTTCAAGTTATTGTCCGACTCCGTGTTTTATCCGCAGGATCTCGCCACACTTCAGATATTTGCTCTTGAAAGCCTGTCAACCCATGATGTAAACCGCAAGCTCCGCGAGGAGATAATCCCTGCAATGCTCAAAACTCAAAAGTTCAACCCAATGAAGTTTGGCATTGAAAAAATAGAGGATATTGACGAGACTAACCCGGAGTGGGAGAGCATTGACAAAACCATTGGCGAACTTGCAGAACTCGAAGCGAAGGGGGCGGACGTTTATTACAGCACGTTCGCGTCTTTGAAGCGTTTTCCTTTTTTCAATGAGGAGGCTAATTGGTTCTGTCCTTACGACTCAAACCATCCTTCCGTCCCGTCCCAAATACGCAATTCCGGCGGCAAAGGCATAATGCAGACG
>CAVCON010000184.1:0-4562 GCA_963603805.1 Oscillospiraceae bacterium | reverse complement strand
TGTTTATTGATTGCATACGGTATATATGTAGGGGCGTATTGCATACGCCCTGTACACCACCGCGTAAACCACATTGCAAACCATCGCCACGACATCGTAAATCCGCGCAATTCAGGGCGTATGCAATACGCCCCTACAAGCGGTGCAATTCACTCATTAACCGAACAACTCGAATTTACATGGCGTATGGCATACACCATATACGCCACCGCATGAACCGCACCGCAAGCCATCGACACAACATTGCAAATCCGCGCAATTCAGGGCGTATGCAATACGCCCCTACAAGCGGTACAAATTATAGAATGATTGGTTAATGCGTATTTATGTGGCGTGTGGCTTACACCCTGTACGCCACCGCATAAACCGCGTTGCAAACCATCGCAGCAACATCGTAAACCCGCGCAATTCAGGGCGTATGCAATACGCCCCTACAAGCGGTGCAAATTATTGATTGTAACCATAACAAAAACTCCACGCGGCATAATGCTGCGTGGAGTTCTCTTTGGTTATTTTTTGCCTAAACGGCGGTATCTTACTTTTCCTCTTTCACAACGCTTATCTTCAACTCGTCAAGCTGCGACTGGTCAAGCTCGGCAGGAGCGTCAAGCATCACATCGCGCCCCGAATTGTTCTTGGGGAAGGCTATGCAGTCGCGTATGCTGTCAAGACCTGCAAAGAGCGACACCCAACGGTCGAGACCGTAGGCCAAACCTCCGTGGGGCGGCGCACCGTATTTGAAGGCGTTCATAAGGAAGCCGAACTGCTGCTGCGCCCTTTCGGGGGTGAAACCGAGGACGTTGAAAATCTTAGCCTGCAACTTGCTGTCGTGTATTCTTATTGAGCCTCCGCCCACTTCCACGCCGTTGCACACCATGTCGTAGGCATTTGCACGCACATTTGCGGGGTCGGTGTCGAGCATAGGAATGTCCTCGGGCTTGGGCATAGTGAACGGATGGTGCATGGCGAGCAGACGGTTCTCCTCGTCGCTCCACTCGAACATGGGGAAGTCCACAACCCACAGCAGGGCGAACTTGTTCTTGTCCCTCAATCCAAGGCGGTCTGCCATTTCAAGGCGCAAAACGCCAAGCTGCTTGCGCGTCCTCATGGCGTTCTCCCCGCTCAAAATCAATATGAGGTCGCCCGGCTCCGCCTCCATCTTTTCCTTCAAGCTTTGGAGAACCTCCGGCGAATAGAACTTGTCAACGGAACTCTTCACGCTGCCGTCGGCATTAACCCTGGCATACACCAAACCCTTTGCGCCAATCTGCGGGCTTTTAACAAAGTCTGTGAGCTGGTCGAGCTGCTTGCGCGTGTAAACGGCGCAACCCTTGGCGCAAATGCCGCCTATGTATTCTGCGGAATTGAAAACGGAAAACTCGCCTGTGCCTTTCAGCGTGTCCATAAGTTCCACGAACTCCATGCCGAAACGCATATCGGGCTTGTCGCTTCCGAAGCGGCGCATTGCGTCTATCCAAGGCAGACGCAGGAAAGGCTTGTCGCCCAAATCGTAATTGCGCACATTCTTGAAAAGGTACTTCGCCATTTCCTCGAACATGGATATTATGTCGTCCTGCTCCACGAAGCTCATCTCGCAGTCTATCTGCGTGAACTCCGGTTGGCGGTCTGCGCGAAGATCCTCGTCGCGGAAGCACTTCACAATCTGGAAATACCTGTCCATTCCCGCCACCATGAGCAACTGTTTCAGCGTCTGCGGACTTTGGGGCAGGGCGTAGAACTGTCCCGGGTTCATACGCGAAGGCACAACAAAGTCTCTCGCGCCCTCGGGAGTGGAGCCTACAAGCACAGGTGTCTCTATCTCAAGAAATCCCTTGGAGTCGAGAAACTGGCGTATGGCAATGCACATCTTGTGGCGAAGCTCCAAGTTGCGGCGCACATTGGCGCGGCGCAAATCAAGGTAGCGGTATTTCATCCTAAGGTCATCACCGCCGTCAGTGTTCTCCTCTATGGTGAACGGAGGCACGAGACTTTCGTTCAACACAGTAAGTCCGCTTACGATAATCTCGATATCGCCGGTTTCTATCTTCTCGTTTTTCGAACTGCGCTCGTTCACCGTTCCCGTAGCCTGCACCACGTATTCGCGGCCAAGCGAGTTGGCCTTGTCGAAAAGCTCCTTGCCTTCGTTTTCGTTGAACACGAGCTGGGTGATTCCGTACCTGTCCCGCAGGTCAACGAATGTAAGCACACCCATTTTCCTTATGCGCTGCACCCAGCCGGCGAGCGTAACAACTTTTCCGGCATCGCAAAGGCGCAATTCTCCGCATGTGTTTGTTCTGTACATATTAATATTATGTGTTGTTTGTTTCAGTCAAGTTTAAGCACCGCAAGGAAAGCCTTCTGCGGCACCTGCACGTTTCCTATCTGCTTCATGCGCTTCTTGCCCTTCTTCTGTTTTTCGAGCAGCTTGCGCTTTCGCGAAATGTCGCCGCCGTAGCATTTTGCGGTTACGTCCTTGCGCACCTGCTTCACGGTTTCGCGCGCAATTATTTTCGCCCCGATTGCCGCCTGTATGGCTATGTCGAACTGCTGTCGTGGCAGCAAATCCTTCAGCTTCTCGCACATTCTGCGCCCGAACGTTACGGCGTTGTCGGCGTGGGTGAGCGTTGAAAGCGCGTCCACAGGCTGACCGTTCAGAAGTATGTCGAGCTTCACCAGCTTTGAGGGGCGGAAGCCTATGCCGTGGTAGTCGAACGAGGCATAGCCTTTCGAAATGCTCTTCAGCTTGTCGTAGAAGTCAATCACAATCTCTCCGAGCGGCATATCGAAGTTTATTTCCACACGGTTTCCCGCGATGAAGTTCTGGCTCACAAGCTCGCCGCGCTTTGAAAGGCAGAGAGTCATAATCGGTCCGATATACGCCGTGTCGGTTATTATTGTGGCGCGTATGTAAGGCTCTTCCACATGGTCTATGTCCGCAACGTCGGGCATACTTGCCGGATTGTGCACCTCCTTAGCCTCGCCGTGGTGGTCGTAAACCATATACGAAACGTTGGGCACTGTTGTTATTACGTCCATGTCGAACTCGCGGTCGAGCCTTTCCTGTATGATTTCCATGTGGAGCAGACCAAGGAAACCGCAACGGAAGCCGAAACCAAGCGCGACGGAACTCTCCGCCGAGAATGTCAGAGAGGCATCGTTCAGTTGCAGTTTTTCGAGCGAGGAGCGCAGGTTCTCGAAGTCCTCGGGCGATATTGGATAAACGCCGGCAAACACCATCGGCTTCACCTCCTCAAATCCGTCTATCGCCTTGTCGCAGGGATTGCTCACCTTGGTGATTGTGTCGCCCACCTTCACCTCGGTCGCGGTCTTTATTCCGCTCACAATGTAGCCCACATCGCCGCAATGCAGCGTTTTCTTAGGTGAAAGGCTCATTTCGAGCACTCCCACCTCATCGGCAACGTAGTCCTGCTTGGTGTTGACAAACACCACGTGGTCGCCCTGGCTTATAGAACCGTTTACAATCTTGAAATATGCAATGATGCCACGGAAGCTGTTGAACACCGAGTCGAATATCAACGCCTGGAGAGGCGCGTTCTCGTCCCCAGTGGGCGCAGGTACACGCTCCACTATGGCATTGAGAATTTCGTCTATGCCCAAGCCCGTGCGTGCCGAGGCGCGGATTATGTCCTCGCGCTTGCAGCCGATAAGGTCAACAATCTCGTCCTCCACCTTGTCGGGCATGGCGTTGGCCATGTCGCACTTGTTTATCACTGGGATAATCTCAAGGTCGTTCTCCAACGCCATATAAAGGTTTGATATAGTCTGCGCCTGTACGCCCTGCGTGGCGTCCACAACCAGAAGCGCACCCTCGCACGCCGATATGGAGCGGCTCACCTCATACGAGAAATCCACATGGCCCGGAGTGTCAATAAGGTTGAGGGTGAACATTTCGCCACCGTGCTCATACTTCATCTGTATGGCGTGGCTTTTTATGGTTATGCCTCGCTCGCGCTCAAGGTCCATGTCGTCGAGCATCTGCCCCTCGGTTATCTTGATTGTCTTGGTGCGCTCAAGAAGCCTGTCGGCCAAGGTTGACTTGCCGTGGTCAATGTGGGCTATGATGCAGAAATTGCGTATATGTTTCATCGCAGAATGTACGTTCGTTTCAAATAAAAATGTTTCCACCCAAAACGGGCTTTGCAAAGATAATAAATATAAGCGGCACAGTAAAATCCGCAGCGGCGTAAATGAAAACCCTCCCCCGACGGACAGGCAAATGTGCAAGACCAACGTTCCGTTTGCCGTATGGTTTCATGCGGTGGAATACAGGATGAATATTGCACAGTTTATAAACACGCAATATACTGTTGTCGCGTGAATTGCGCCATTTGTAGGGGCGTATTGCATACGCCCCTACAAATGCGCCGATTTGCGATGTCGCGACGGTGGTTTGCGGTGCGGATTAAGCGGTAGTGTTTAGGGCGTATGCAATACGCCCCTACAAATGGCGCAAAACCAAAGTCGCAAAAACTACATCGGACATCGGAAAAACTACGTCCTATGTAGAAAAAATTATATCAGACATAATTCAAACTACATCG
>CAVCON010000183.1:0-4578 GCA_963603805.1 Oscillospiraceae bacterium | reverse complement strand
GTTGCGCAATGCGGTGCCGCCTTTCGTGCTGTGTCGGAAAAAACGTTTATTTTTGCATTCATGCGCGTGTTGTTTTTTGAAAATCCCCAAAGTGTGTCGCCCCAAGAACTTGAGGCGGACATGGCTTTGCTGCCGCAGTTCAGGCGCGAAAGGATGCTTGGCGTAAGGCGTTTCGAGAACCGTGTGCTTGGCGTTAAGGCGTTCCTGCTGCTCATGCGGGCGTTGCGCGAGGAATACGGTTTGATGTCGTGTCCGCTGATTGTGTTTGGCGGGCATGGGAAACCCGTGTTTGCCGACCGTCCCGACATTCATTTCAGCCTTAGCCATTGCCGCTTGGGCGCGATGTGCGTTGTTGCCGGCTGCAATGTGGGATGCGACATCGAGGATGCCGACCGCAGGGTGAGCGATGCCGTAATGAGGCGGTGCTTCAACGCGGATGAGGAGGCGGCGGTGCGCAATTCCGCCAGTCCGTCCTTGGAGTTTGCAAGGCTGTGGACGCGCAAGGAGGCTGCGGGAAAGTATTGGGGCTGCGGAATTGACGATACTGCGCCCGATATGCTTGCAAGGGCGGAAAGCGAAGGGCTGCAAATAACAAGCGGCATGAATGTGTCGCGCAACTATGTGTATTCTTTGTGCGTGGGTGGCGGAAACGCCCCTGCGCAAATATTATAGATGTATCCATGAAAGCGTGTGTGGCGATAATTGCGGTGATGCTCGCGGCGGTGATGCCGTTGCGTGCCGCCGATATAATAACCTGCAAGGAAAAGGTGCAGAACGGGCAGTGGGTGTGCTTCAGGAAAGTTTTCAACTTGGCGGAAGCACCGTCGGAAAACACACTGCGCATCTCCGCCGACTCAAAGTATTGGCTTTACGTGAACGGCGAGCTTGTGGTGAGGGAGGGACAGTTGAAGCGCGGTCCGAACCCGAGCGACACATATATCGACAGCCTCAGCCTGAATAACCTGCGCAAGGGCGACAATACGGTTGCCGTGCTTGTGTGGTACTTTGGCAAAGGCGGTTACAGCCACCGCAGTTCGCCGTATGCAGGGCTGTATTTCGACCTGTCAGGAAAGGGATGCCGCGTTGTGTCGGACACAACGTGGAAGTCGCGTCTGCATCCGGCTTTTTACGTTCCCACGGGGCAAAGGCCCAACGCCCGCCTTGCCGAGTCGAACATAGGCTATGACGCACGGCAGGAGGATGATTTTACTAATGAGGAGTATGACGATTCCGCGTGGGAAAATGCCACGGTTATAGGCACGGACAGCGCGGGGTGGGGGGCTTTCCGCCCACGACCCATACCTTTTTTCAGGGATAGCGAGGTGAGGGATTATGTGTCCTCACACCAAACAGGCAACAAGGTTTACTGCTATCTCCCTTACAACGCCCAGGTAAGCCCGGTGCTGCACGTGAAGGCGCGTGCCGGCAAGGTTATCGACATACGTTCGGACTGCTATCCGCAAACAGGCACGGAGTATATAATGAGATACGAATACAAGACCCGGGAAGGCGAGCAGGAGTTCGAGTTTCCCGGCTGGATAAACGGACACAGCATTATATACACAATTCCCGAGGGCGTGGAGGTTGTGCGTCTTGCATACCGCGAGTCGGGTTACGATTGCGGGCTTGACGGCAACTTTGACTGTAGCGACGAGACGCTTAACAAACTGTGGCGGAAGTCGCAGCGCACGCTCTACGTTACCATGCGCGACAATTTCATGGACTGCCCCGACCGCGAGAGGGCGCAGTATATAGGCGACGTTACCAACGAACTTGCCGAAGTGCCGTATGCGCTCTCGCCCGAGGCTTCGCTGCTTGTGCGCAAGTGCGCCCGCGAATTTGCCGACTGGCAGAAAAAGGACTCCGTGCTTTACGCCCCCGTGCCGTCGGGGGAATGGGAAAAGGAGCTGCCGCAGCAGAGCCTTTCGTTCTGCGGTATCGGACTTTGGGACTATTACCGCTATTACGGCGACAGACAGACTTTGGAGTATGTCTATCCCGCCGTGAAAAGATACCTGCACCTGTGGAAAGTTCAGCCCGACAGTCTTGTTGACTACCGAAAAGGTTCGTGGGACTGGGGAGACTGGGGCACGAATGTGGACTTGAAAACGCTCAATCAGGCTTGGTATTCGGTAACTCTTGGGCATTATTCCAAAATGGCGCGGCTTGCGGGCGACGAGGACGAAGCCGCGTGGGCTGACAGCGTAAGGCGCAACCTCAACTCGGCAATCTATTCGAAATATTGGCGGGGCAAGTCGTTCAAGTCGTCTATCACGGCAAAAAACGACGACCGTGCGCAGGCCCTTGCCGTAATTGCAGGAGCCGCCCCGCAGGACATTTGGCCGAGCATAAAGAGTGTTTTTTCCCAAACCGAGTATGCAAGCCCCTATATGGAGCGTTTCGTGCTCCAGGCCCTTTGCGAGATGAACGGCACGCAGGACGCGCTTAACCGTATGCGCCGCCGCTACCGCGCAATGGCAGACAGTGTTTACACAACCCTTTGGGAGCGTTTCGAGCTTTCTTCAAATTCGAGCTATAACCACGCCTGGAGCGGCGCACCGCTTATAATCCTGTCGCGTTATGTGGCTGGGATAACGCCTGTGCAACCCCTGTTCAAGGAGTTCATGGTAAAACCGCAATTGTGCGATTTGGAATATGTCCGCACTTCAGTCCCCACGCCCGAGGGCAGGATTTCCCTGTTTGTTTCCAAAAAGGAGGGCTACTCCATGCGGCTTGACGTTCCCAAGAACACGAACGCGAAGGTGCTGCTGCCGAAAAATTACATCGGCTACCATTTGAACGGCAAGGAGATGAAGCTCAAACTTTCAGAAGATACGGCTTATTACGAGCTGAACCTTTCCCGGGGCTTTTACGTCATAGAGGCTTTGTTTGACAAGGCTGACACGGTGGGCGCATTGCCGCGCCTTGCAGACGCTATGAGGGAACTGCGCTATTTGCGCGAGAATACGAGTGCCGGCAACGGAGTTGGGAACGCCCATGAAGGCTCTTTTACGCAATTTGCGGCAAAAGCCGACTCGCTGATGGCTCTTGGCGAAACTCCCGATGACATTTACGAGGCGGTGTTCAGGTTTCGTGAGGCGGAGAGCCTTGCAAAGACCTTGCGCGATACACTTGTCGTACCGGGCGTGGGGAACTGGTACAGGATAAAGGCATCCGCCACGGACAGGATGTTTGAAGTGGAGGACGGTAGCCTGTCGCGCTTTCCGATTGCCGATATATGGATTTCCGACAAGGCGGAGGAGGAACGTTTTTTCGGTATGTACAATGCCGCAAGCGGCGACGTTTTTTCCGACTTCCCCATGGGCGTGATGCCTGTAAAGGGCGGAAAAGTGGCGTTGTCGGACGAGGACGGCGCAAGATACCTACGCACTTCGGCGGACGGCGTTCCCGAGTGGATGGAGGCGGGACTGGACGACATCGCCAAGGACGATTTTTCGTATTCGTTCGATGCGGTGGAGAATATGGTGCAGAGTTTTCGCGACACGATAGGCGGCGGTGAATGGAAAGCCGTTGTTATGCCCGTACAGATTGACAGTGTGGGCGGTGCGCAGGTTGCGCTTTATGGCGTGTGCGGTCTGCTGAAAAATTCATCTGGAGAACTTTTGGGCGTGAAGGTAACAAAATTGTCCTGCACGCCGTCTTGCATTCCTGCCGGCGTGCCTGTGATATTCCATGCCGATTCCTCGGCGGGCAGAACGGTGAGTGTGGCGTTTTACACCAAACCAAATACTGCCGCATCGTTTCTTAGCGGACAGAGCAACGGACTGTATGGAGTTGTCGACACCATGGTGGTGAAGCAGGGTGGGATGCTGGTGTTCCGAAACGGCGTTTTGGCTGCGGCAGATGCACCTTTTTCGGTTTTGCCAAGGGATTGTTACATTAATGTAAAGGATGTGGCGGAGCTTGCAACAGGCGCGGACGATGTGATACCGCTTGGCAGCGGCGGTACGCCCGACGGCATAGTCCCGGTGTCCCTGTCGCGCAAAAGGGAATACGTTGACGTTTACACGCCAAGCGGCATACGTGTGCGCAAGCACGCCAAACGCTCAAAGGTGCTTTCCACGCTCCGCAAGGGGGTGTATATCATAGACGGCAAGAAGCGCGTTGTGAAATAACGGTGTGAACAGAGCGTGTGCCATATATCACAAAAATGCACAACATTCAATTAATAAATAATTTGCACCGCTTGTAGGGGCGTATTGCATACGCCCAGAATTGCGCCGATTTGCAATGTTGCAACGGCGGTTTGCGGTGCGGTTCATGCGGTGGCATACAGGGCGTATGCAATACGCCACACAAACACATAAACAACAAATTGTTAGGAAATTGCACCGCTCGTAGGGGCGTATGGCATACGCCCGAATTGCGCCGATTTACAATGTTGCAATAATGGTTAGCGATGCGGTTCACGCGGTGGCGTACAGGGCGTATGCAATACGCCCCTACAATTCGCGCAAAACCAATCTCGCTAAAAATACATTTGATGTAAGAAAAACTACATAGGACGTAGGAAAAATTATGTCTGATATAATTCAAATTACATCAGACCTTTTTTCG
>CAVCON010000182.1:1163-4584 GCA_963603805.1 Oscillospiraceae bacterium | reverse complement strand
GTCATAAGCGGCATAAAGTTTCTCGAAAATCTCCCTGAAAACAGACTTGCTCATCATACGGTAAAAACTGCTTGCATCTTCTCGTGGAAAATCCTTTTCAAATTTCCTGTCCATGACGTATTCCCAAGGGGAAGCCCCCATCATGGTACAAAGCGTGTCTGCTTTTTGTATTATCTGTTTTCGGTTTCCAAAGCTCATTAACGCCGTTGTCAGCCCAGCGATTTCAATGTCCCGTTTGCGATTATAACGGTGGGGAAATTGCACAGGGTCGCTTGATATGAAATAAGCAGTTTCATATTTCTCCGCTGCGCCAACAAGCATTTCCTTTAATTCTAAGTTCATCATAACCCTGCAAAAATACTCCTTTTATGCGGTTTCCCAACAACGTCCTGCACATTAAAAAGCCGTCAGAATTAAAGAAATGGGCATTATATGCGATTATGTCTGTTTTTTGCGTTGTTGGCATCTTGGTATGTTGCAAATTTATTGTAATTTTGAATTTCAAAACTGCGGCTACACAGAAAACGCCGCGATTTTCAAAGAAACAATAATGGCAGATTTAGAAGACAGAATTATCAAGGTCAACATCGAAGAAGAGATGAAGAGTTCGTATATCGACTACAGTATGTCGGTTATCGTTGCCCGCGCTCTTCCAGATGTACGCGACGGTTTCAAGCCTGTGCACCGCAGAATACTTTTCGGCATGATGGGTTTGGGCAATACCCACGACAAACCCTATAAAAAAGCAGCCCGTATCGTAGGCGAAGTGCTCGGTAAGTATCATCCCCACGGCGACTCCTCCGTTTACGGAGCTTTGGTGCGCATGGCGCAAAATTGGAATATGCGCTACACCCTCGTGGATGGTCATGGAAACTTCGGCAGTGTGGACGGCGACTCCCCCGCCGCCATGCGTTATACGGAGGCGCGGCTCACATCGTTGGGAGAGGCTATGATGAGGGACATCGACAAAGACACCGTTGACATGGCAAACAACTTTGACGACACCCTGCTGGAACCTTCCGTAATGCCAACACGAATTCCAAGTTTCCTTGTAAACGGAGCAAGCGGCATTGCCGTTGGTATGGCTACAAATGTGCCCACGCATAATTTGAGGGAAGTTATAGACGCTTGCGTTGCATACATAGAAGATCCCGACATTGACGTTGATGGGCTGATGAAATATATAAAAGCCCCAGATTTCCCGACAGGAGGTTTTATATACGGAATGTCCGGCGTAAAAAACGCTTACGAAACAGGACGTGGGCGAGTGGTGATGCGTGCACGGGCGGAAATAGAAACTGGAGAGCAGCACGACAAGATTGTCATCAACGAAATTCCATACGGAGTAAACAAAAAGGAACTCATTATAAACATCGCCCAACTTGTAAAAGAAGGAAAAGTTACAGGCATAAGCAATGTAAATGATGAAAGCGACCGCAAAGGTATGCGCATCGTTGTTGACATAAAGCGCGATGCAAATGCCAACATTGTGCTCAACAAGCTTTTCAAACTGACAGCACTGCAAACAAGCTTTAGCGTGAACTGCATTGCCCTTGTTGGCGGTCGTCCCAAGCTTCTTTCCCTCAAGGATTGCATAAGGCATTTCGTGAACCACCGCCACGACGTTGTAATACGCCGCACCAATTACGAATTGAAAAAAGCCCTTGACCGCATACACATCCTTGACGGTTTGATAATCGCCAGCGACAACATTGATGAGGTCATAAGGATTATAAAAACTGCGGCAACTCCGCAAGAAGCCATAGAAAACCTTTGCAAGCGTTTTGAGCTTGATGAAATACAGGCACGTGCCATTGTGGAAATGCGTCTTCGCCAACTCACAGGACTTATGCAAGAGCAGCTTCATGCAGAACACCTTGAATTGGAAAAACGTATTGAGTTCTACAACCAAATTCTCAATGACGACAGCGTTTGCCGTAAAGTCATCAAAGACGAACTCATCGAAGTAAAGGAAAAATACGGCGATGAACGTCGCAGCGAGATTGTTTACGGCAACGAGGAGTTCAACCCGGAAGATTTCTATGCAGATGACGAAATGGTGATAACACTCAGCCATCTGGGTTACATCAAACGCACTCCTCTTGCCGAATACCGTTCGCAAGGACGCGGAGGCGTGGGAAGCCGGGGAGGCAGCACGCGCGACAAAGACTTTATTGAATATATGTATCACGCAACGATGCATAACACGATGCTGTTCTTCACCCAAAAGGGACGTTGCTACTGGTTAAAGGTGTATGACATCCCGGAAGGCATGAAGAACTCCAAAGGACGCGCAATACAGAATATGCTCAATTTGACGGCTGACGACAATGTAAATGCCTGTCTCCATATAAAGAACCTTTCGGATTCCCAATTCTGCGAGACCCACTACGTTGTGTTCTGCACCCAAAACGGACTTATCAAAAAGACAAGTCTCAAAGAATACTCCCGTCCGCGCACAAATGGGGTCAACGCCATAAACATTCAGGAAAACGACAAGGTGATAAGCGTTTGCCTCACCAGAGGAGACGAGGAAATACTCGTTGCAGACAAAGAAGGACACGCAATTCGCTTCAACGAAAAAACTGTCCGCGCAATGGGAAGGAACGCCACCGGTGTTCGTGCAATGCGCATAGAGGACGGCAATGAAGTTATCGGAATGGTAAGCGTTTGCAATCCCGAAAAAGACACTGTACTCGTTGTCAGTGACCAAGGTTATGGAAAGCGCAGCAATGTCGAAGACTACCGCATCACCAACCGTGGAGGAAAAGGCGTGAAAACGATGAATATCACAGACAAGACAGGACAACTTGTTGCGCTTAAAGTGGTAAATAACGAAGATGACCTTATGATTATCAACGTCAGCGGAATAACCCTTCGTTTGCACACTTCTGACATACGCGTCATGGGACGTGCAACACAAGGTGTGCGCCTGATTAATCTTTCAAAGCGCGGAGACACAATCGCAAGTATCTGCCGCGTTCCGAGAGAAGACGAGAACGATGCCGAAAATGCAGAAGAGGCGGAAAGCACCGGCGAAAACGCTTCCACAGAAACCGACAAAGAATAACCCATAAAAGAAACAGATAACATAAAACAATATTTATCATGAAGAAACTTTTGTGTATAGCAACCCTGCTGTTTCCCGTGTGCTCGCTAATGGCACAAAACACCCTTATATATAAGGCGCAGGAAAAGCTTGACGAGAACAAAATTGACGAAGCATGGACAGCCATTGAACCTGCTTTGACGAGCGGCAAAACCAAGAACCTTGCCGGCGCATACAACATGGCTGGTGTTGTGCAAGGCAAGATTTTAAGTGCAGAAATCACCAAAGCTGCCCAAAAGCAGCCATTGGACACAATGAAATTCATCAAAGCCCTTGACAAAGCTGTCGAGTTCTTTGAGAAAAGCTACAAGC
>CAVCON010000182.1:0-1153 GCA_963603805.1 Oscillospiraceae bacterium | reverse complement strand
CAACAATGTAGAGGCACCTTTCCAAAGCAACAGCAAGATGATTTCGCAAATGATGAACTACTACGCTTACGCCGGGCAGTTTCTCAATGCCAACGGAGATCAGAAAGGAGCTTACGACGCTTTCGAAAAATTCATCGAAATGCCAAAATCGTTCGTATTCTCCAAAGCGGAAAGCGATTCCATATACAAGGCAAATGCAAATGAATACTATACCATAGCATTCTATACCACTCTGCTTGCATACCAATTTAAGGATTACGACAAGGCTTTGAAGCACATTGACTTTGCTTTGCAAGATACGGCACAAAGAAACAAAAACGACCTGTATTTCATCAAAGCCCAATCGCTGTTGCAGAAAAAGGACACAGCCGCATGGGTGAAATGCGCCACGGAAGCCATAACGGCACTTCCCAACAATACGCAATTTGTGCAAAACCTGCTGTTCTATTACAATTTGAAGCATCTTGACAATGAAGCAGTCGCTACCGCAAAGGATTTGGTTACCAAAGCTCCCGACAACAAGAACGCATGGTATTCGGCAGGATGTATCTACCTCAACCAGACTAAAGATTTTGACAAGGCACGCGAATGTTTGCAGAAGTCTCTGGAAATAGACCCAGATTTCCCCGACGCCAACTACAACTTGGGTGTTACCTATGTTAATGAATTGATTTCAAAGAAAGATCAATATGTTACCGACCCGCGCAATCCCAAATACAAGACCGACATGGAAAAAGTGAAAGACTATTACCGTAAGGCTCTTACGTATTTTGAGAAAACACGCGAACTTGTTCCCGACCAGCCCAAAGTATGGGGACTTTCTCTGAAGAACATCTACTACAATCTTGAGATGAAAGACAAAGAGAAAGAAATTGACGAAATACTCAAGACCGAAGGCATTGCTACAGCAGACCAACCCGCCAAATAAGACAATGTAGCAAACGTATATGGCAAGCCGCCTTTTGACCGCCACGGTTCAAAAGGCGGCTTCTTTAATTGCCGCAGCTATTTCCAAACACAATTTCCCACTTCCAGCCATCCCGATATCGTACAATATAACCGTACGCAGCAAACCCTCAAAACTATGTCAGATATAATAAAAACTACGTCCTATGTAGAAAAAATTATATCAGACATAATTCAAACTACATCG
>CAVCON010000181.1:0-4588 GCA_963603805.1 Oscillospiraceae bacterium | reverse complement strand
GTATGCAATCAATAAACAACATACACCGTTCATATAATTTCCGCAAAAGCAAAACGGTTGTCTTTTTCCAAACACCCCGAAAATTACATTTGATGTAGGAAAAACTACATAGGACGTAGAAAAAATTATGTCTGATATAATTCAAACTACATCAGACCTTTTTTCGCCACTTGCAAACATCTGAAAAACAAAGCGTTACAACGGACATTTCTTGCGCGGTTATTGTTCTGTGAACCAACGTTTTAAGCAATTTGAAGCGTTCATGGTGCTTACAATGCCGGAAAACATTCCTCCACTTTCTTACAACAAAGCACTTCCCTCCTTATCTCGCAAATTTATAGTAACTTTGCATTGTATATACATTATTACTCATCAAAATAAAAAATACAACTCATTCGATGAATTTCGTTGACGAAATCAAATGGCGCGGTATGCTCCATCAGATGATGCCGGGCACCGACGAACTGTTTAACAAGGGAATGGTAACGGCATACGTGGGCATAGACCCGACCGCCGACAGTCTGCACATAGGACACCTTTGCGGCATAATGATGCTCCGCCACCTTCAGAGGGCGGGCCACAAACCGCTAGCACTCGTCGGGGGCGCAACGGGAATGATTGGCGACCCGTCGGGAAAGAGCCAGGAGCGCAACCTGCTTGACGAGGAGACGCTCGCCCACAACATCGCCGGCATAAAGCAGCAGCTGTCCCATTTCCTCGACTTTGACAGCGACGCGCCAAACAAGGCGGAGCTTGTGAACAACTACGACTGGATGAAGAACTACAGCTTCCTCAACTTCATACGCGACATAGGCAAGCACATCACGGTGAACTACATGATGGCAAAGGACAGCGTGCAGAAACGCCTTAACGGCGAGGCACGCGACGGGCTTTCGTTCACCGAGTTCTCCTACCAGCTTTTGCAGGGCTACGACTTCCTCTACCTCTACAGCCACAAGAACTGCAAACTGCAAATGGGCGGAAGCGACCAGTGGGGAAACATCACCACCGGCGCGGAACTGATACGCCGCACACTCGGCCCGGAAGCCGACGCATACGCCCTCACCTGCCCGCTTATAAAGAAGAGCGACGGCAGGAAGTTCGGAAAAACCGAGCAGGGCAACATCTGGCTCAGCCCGGAACGCACAACACCATACACATTCTACCAGTTCTGGCTCAATGTGGCGGATGACGACGCGGAGAAGTACATAAAGATTTTCACATCGCTTTCCAAGGACGAAATAGACACAGCCGTAGCCGAGCACCGCGAAGACCCGGGACAGCGCAAGCTGCAAAAACTGCTCGCGAAAGAGGTTACGGTGATGGTTCACTCGCAGGAGGCATACGAAACCGCCCTTGAGGCATCGAACATCCTGTTTGGCAAAGCCACCAAGGAAAGCCTGCTGAAACTCGACGAGCGCACACTGCTCGACGTGTTCGGCGGCGTGCCCCACTTTGAGGTTTCGAAAGACCAGGCAATAGGCGCACGCGCCGTTGACCTGCTTGCCGAAACAACGCAGTGCTTCAGCTCGAAAGGCGAAATGCGCAAGCTCACACAAGGCGGCGGCGTGAGCGTGAACAAGGACAAGCTGCAGCAGTTCGACCGCCCGATAACCGAGGAGGACCTCATAGACGGACGCTACATTATAGTGCAGCGCGGAAAGAAGAACTATTTCCTCATAATAGTTAAGTAACCCCACTGCACGAAACACC
Organism: Oscillospiraceae bacterium; assembly: GCA_963603805.1. Taxonomy (GTDB): domain Bacteria; phylum Bacteroidota; class Bacteroidia; order Bacteroidales; family Bacteroidaceae; genus UBA6398. Next base: position 2,875 of record CAVCON010000181.1, on the reverse strand, counting down.
CACAGAAGCCGCCCCCGCGCCGAAACTTTAGGCACAGGGGCGGCTTCATCATATCCCGAAAAAGCATTAACTTTGCGTAAACCAAAAAAACCTCCCTCCAAATGGCAAGCGAAACACTGACACCAATGATGCAGCAGTTCAAGCGTTTCAAGTCGGAGCATCCCGATGCCTTGATACTGTTTCGCTGCGGCGACTTCTATGAAACTTATCTTGAAGACGCCGTAACAGCTTCGTCGGTTCTCGGAATTACTCTCACCCACCGCAGTTCCAAAGGCGACGGCAAGGGCACGGAAATGGCGGGTTTCCCTTTTCACGCCCTCGACGCATACCTGCCAAAGCTTATACGTGCGGGCTTCCGCGTAGCCATTTGCGACCAGCTCGAAGACCCGAAACTCGCCAAGAAGCTCGTGAAGCGCGGCATCACCGAGGTGGTAACGCCAGGTGTGGCGATGGACGACAATGTTCTGTCGTCAAAGGAAAACAACTTCCTTGCGTCCGTATATTTCGGCAACGGCGCGTGCGGGCTTGCGTTCCTCGACATCTCAACAGGGGAGTTCCTGTGCGCCGAAGGGACAACGGAATACGTTGACAAGCTAATCGCCAACTTCTCGCCCAAGGAAGTTCTCGTGGAAAGGGGACGGCGCGACAAGTTCCTGAAAATTTTCGGAAAATACTACGTTTACGAACTCGACGACTGGGCATTCAACGAACGCAGCTCAAGGGAGAAGCTGCAAAAGCATTTTGGCGTGCGCACGCTAAAAGGTTTCGGCATCGACTATATGCACAACGGGATTACCGCCGCCGGGGCTGTTTTGCAATATCTCGAAATGACGCAGCACACGCATACGGGACACATAACCTCAATACGCCGCATTGACGAGGAAAGGTTTGTGAAGCTCGACAAATTCACCGTTCGCAACCTCGAGATAGTGCAGCCCATGAACGAGGGGGGCAACACCCTGCTCGGCGTAATAGATCGCACCGACACGCCAATGGGCGACAGGCTGCTGAGACGCTGGCTGCTATTCCCGCTGCGCGACGTAAAACAGATTGAGAAGCGGCAGAATGTGGTGGAGTACTTTTTCCGCAACCCCGATTTCCGCAACACGATAGACGAGAACCTGAAAGGGATAGGCGACATGGAGCGTCTCACGTCAAAAATCGCGCTTGAGCGGGTAAGCCCTCGCGAGATGGCGCAACTGAAGTGCGCCCTCGCCTGCATCGCCCCAATAAAAAGCCAATGCGCAAACGCCTCCGACCCGAACATCGTGAACATGGGCGAAAAGATTGCCCTGTGCGAAGAACTGCGCGACCGCATATCGCAGGAACTTGTGCCTAACCCGCCGTCGCTTGTGTCGAAAGGCGGAGTGATTGCATCGGGATACAACGCCGAGCTTGACGAACTGCGGCAGATTTCGCATTCAAGCAAGGACATTCTTGCCAAACTGCGCGACGACGAAAGCGAAAAAACCGGAATACAGTCGCTGAAAATAGGCTTCAACAACGTGTTCGGCTACTATCTTGAGGTAAGGAACATATACAAGGAGCAAGTGCCCGAAAACTGGATAAGGAAGCAGACACTCGTCAACGCGGAACGCTACATCACCCCCGAACTTAAAGAGCTTGAAGAAAAGATTCTCGGCGCGGAAGACCGCATTCTCGCCCTCGAAAGCCGCCTATACTCCGAACTCGTAAGCTACGCCCTGCAATTCATAACGCCCCTGCAACTGAACGCGGCAATCATAGCCACCATAGACTGCCTCCACTCCTTTGCCGTATGCGCACAGGAACACCGCTACGTGCGGCCTGTTGTTGACGAAAGCGAAGTGCTCGACATAAAGCAAGGCAGACACCCGGTGATAGAGACGCAGATGCCGCCGGGAGAAAGCTATGTGAGCAACGATGTTTACCTCGACACCGAAAAGCAGCAAATAATAATACTCACCGGACCAAACATGGCGGGAAAGTCCGCCCTCCTGCGCCAAACCGCGCTCATAGCCCTAATGGCACAGGTGGGATGCTTTGTCCCAGCCGACAGCGCACGCGTGGGCGTTGTGGACAAGATTTTCACCCGCGTTGGGGCAAGCGACAACATATCCGCAGGAGAGTCAACCTTCATGCTCGAAATGAGCGAGGCGGCAAGCATCATGAACAATATGTCGCAGCGAAGCCTCGTGTTGTTTGACGAACTCGGGCGCGGCACATCAACCTACGACGGCATAAGCATTGCCTGGGCGTTGGTGGAATACCTTCACGAAGGGCCGAAGGGGCATCCCCGCACGCTTTTCGCCACACACTACCACGAGCTGAACGAAATGGAAAAACATTTCGGGCGCATAAAGAACTTCAACATCACCGTGTGCGAGACAAACGGCAGGATTGTATTCCTGCGCAAACTCGAACCGGGCGGCACGGCCCACTCGTTCGGCATCCACGTTGCACGTCTGGCGGGAATGCCGCCGTCGATAATAAAGCGTTCCGAAGTGATACTGAAAGAGCTTGAGGCGGCAACGCCGGGGGGCAACGTGTCGAAGCAGACGCAAGCCATCGCGTCAACCCGCGAAGGCACACAGCTGAGTTTCTTCCAGCTTGACGACCCCGTGCTTACACAAATACGCGACGAGATACTCGGCCTCGACATCAACAACCTCACTCCAATGGAGGCTCTCAACAAGCTCAACAGCATAAAGCACATCATAACCGGCAAATAAAAGCAGGCAAAACGCCGCAACACCCTGATTTTCAAAAAGATGTCCACACAAACGTTATCCGTTGTAACGTTTTGTTTTTCAGACGTTTGCAAATGATGAAAAAAGGTCTGATGTAGTTTGAATTATATCAGACATAATTTTTTCTATGTCCTATGTAGTTTTTC
>CAVCON010000180.1:0-4655 GCA_963603805.1 Oscillospiraceae bacterium | reverse complement strand
CCTATGTAGAAAAAATTATGTCTGATATAATTCAAATTACATCAGACCTTTTTTTGCCACTTGCAAACGTCTGAAAAACAAATCATTATATCAGCTTTCGTTTGTTTGGTTATTATCCTGTAAGACAAAGACTTACACAAGCCGAAGTGTTCACGCATCCGTCAAAGGCGTAACGGCAAAACATCGGGTGCATACACAAAACAAAGCCGCCGCGAAGTGTGAAACTTCACGGTAGCTTTATTCTTATATGTACAAAATCCTTATTTCCCGGCAGACGCGCCCTTTTTACGGCGCACAGACACAGCCACCGCCGCAACGAGTGCAAGAAGCATCACGGCAAGAGCCACATAAGCTACAGCCTCTGTGGTGTGGAGCGACTGCGGGTCAAACTTCAGTACAAGCGTATGCTGACCTGCGGGAACCCTGAGCGCACGCAGCACATAGTCGGCACGGCCTATGGGAATGTCCTTGCCGTCGAGCGTCGCCGTCCAGCCCGGATAGTAAATCTCCGAAAGCACAACCACGCCGCCGTTCTGCGAACCGAGCTTGTATGTCAGCTCGTTCGGCTCGTATGCCGTGAGTGTGATTTTCGCCGTGGTGTCGGCGGTGGCATTAGCATACGCCCCGCCAAGCTCCTTTTCAAACTCCTTGTCGGCAACGGCCTCAACGCGGCGGTTTATCTTTTTGAGCAGGGACATCTCGGCTTTCGCCCCGTCAACGTATGTCAGCTTGTCAACAAACCACGCATTGCCGTAGGCGCACGGGTTCTGAAGGGGAACGGTCTTGCCCTGCTGCAAAGGCAGTATGAAGTATTTGCCGTTAAGCATATTTATCGTGGGGCATATCGAGTCGGCATTGAATTTCGAGAAGTCGCCGCCGGCTTGCGGTATGACCTTCATCAACGCCTGCATTTCGGGGGCTATGCAATGGCTTATCAAATCCTGATAACGCCCGAGCTTGGCGGCGTGGTAGCCACCGATGCTCTTGTGCCAATAGGAGGTTTCGTTTTCGTTGAAAGTGTCGGACGCAAAGTTAAGCACGCGATAATCAAGGCTCTTGTCCTGCAATATCTGCTCATCGGTCTCGGTCTTGGCAAACACCTGCTCCTTTTGCAGCGGATCAACGAACATTCCGTTGTTAAGGTAGCGGCGGTTCACGCCCCACATATCCACAAGGCAAAGCACCGTTACGGCTGCAACCATCCACGTAGGCTTCAGCTTGCCGCTGCGGTAAACCATAAGAATTACCATACCAACTGCAATAACCCAAAAACTTCTCCAGGCATCTGCCGAAAGTATGGAGTGGCGTATTGCCGTAATGTCGGCGGAAAGCGTGTTGACCGTTTCGGGCGAGATTATCTGGCGCAGTTCATTCAGCACGCGGTGTTCGCCATTCGTGAGGCAGTCGCCGAAGAACGTTCCGGGCATTACCGCAAACAAAACGCACAATCCCGCCGTTACCCCGAACGATATGTAAAGCGGTATCGGCTTCCTGCGCAACAAATCCGGCTCCGACACAATGCGCGACAACGTGAGGGCGGCGAGCAGCGGAATTGCGAACTCGGCAACCACAAGGATTGACGACACGGCGCGGAATTTGTTGTACATCGGGAAATTGTCAATCATCCAGTTTGTGAAAGCAGGGAAGTTATGCCCCCACGAAAGCAGCATGGAAAGCACCATAACCAGCATGAGGCAACGGCTCACCGCACCCCTTGCATAGAAAAGCGACAGGATGAAAAGCAGACACACAAAAGCCCCCACGTACACCGGACCTGAAGTTCCCGGTTGTTCGCCCCAATATTGCGAAAGTCCCGGGGTGCTTCCCCCGAGCTGCGGGTAAAGCTGCTGCAAAGTCTGTATGTATTCGGTGTAATGCGGGTTTGCCTGCGCCTTCTCGTTTGCCGTGAGTGCGCCGCTTGCACCTCCCTTTACATTAGGTACGAGAAGCGAGAAAGTCTCCCCGGTGCCGTAGCTCCACTGTGTGATGTATTCCTTCGACAGTCCCGACGTGGCTTTCTTGCCTCCCTTGGCTGGGGATGCGAGTTCGCTGCTGCCGCGCATGGTCTGCTTGCTGTACTGGTATGTGTGGTAAAGGTTCGACGAGTTCACCGCCACGCCCACTAATGAAGCCACTACAAAAACGCCTACGCCTTTGGCAAATCTTGCAAGTTGCCTTTCCCTCACCGCCGTAATAAGGAAGCCGAGAGACATAAGCACCATGGCGAAGATGAAGTAGTATGTCATCTGCAAGTGGTTCGACAAAATCTGCCACGCAATGAAGAACATCGTCATCACTCCGCCCCACAGATATTTTCCGCGATAGCAAAGCACCATTCCCGCCACTGTGGGAGGAATGAAGGCAAGCGTAAGCACTTTCCAAAGATGCCCCGCCCCTATGATAATGAAGAAATACGACGAAAACGCCCACGCCACTGCGCCGAAAACCGCCACAGGAGGACGTGCGCGGAACGTGCGCATAAGGATGTAGAAACCCAGAAGAAGGATGAACACATACATTGCGCAGTCGGTCAGTCCAAGCTCGTACACTCTTTCAAGCCCCGACAAAACACTGCGCGACTTGTAGCTCGGCGCAATTTGATACGTCGGCATACCGCTGAAAAGGGCGTTCGTCCATCGGGTGTCGTTGCCGGTGCGTTCGAGATATTCCATTCTCTCGCGCCCCGCGCCCACGCCGCCGGTGATGTCGTTGCCCGAAAGCACCAGCCCCTGCGTCATGGGAGTGATGAAATACGCCACCGACACAAGAACAAACAGCACAACTGCCACCGCGTCGGGCGCAATGCGCCTCAGCCACGTGCCGCCTTGCTTTGCCTTTTGGTTTTCGCTGCTCATATTCATTATATATTATATGTAAGGGAAACGGAGACGCGGTGTTGCGCCGCGCCTCCGCCACACCTTTTTAATATCTGTAGAAATCGGCTTTGTAAGGACCGTCAACTTTCACGCCTATATAGTCGGCCTGTTCTTTTGAAAGCGTGCTGAGGTGTGCGCCGACGCTTGCAAGGTGCAGACGCGCCACTTCCTCGTCAAGCGACTTGGGGAGACGGTAAACGCCAACCTCGTATTTCTTGCTGAAAAGCTCAATCTGCGCAAGGGTCTGGTTTGTGAACGAGTTGCTCATCACAAAGCTCGGATGCCCGGTGGCGCAGCCGAGGTTCACAAGGCGGCCGTCGGCAAGCAGCGTTATGTGGTGTCCGTCGGGGAACAGGTAGCTGTCCACCTGCGGCTTGATGTTCTCGTGCTTTATGCCGGGAACCTGCTTCAGTTTCTCAACCTGTATCTCGCTGTCAAAGTGTCCGATGTTGCACACTATCGCCTCGTCGGGCATCTGCTTCATGTGCTCCACAGTGATAACGTCGATGTTGCCCGTTGTGGTAACGAAAATGTTGCCCACAGGCGCAGCCTCTTCCATGGTAACCACCTTGAAGCCCTCCATTGCCGCCTGCAAGGCGCAAATCGGGTCAATCTCGGTAACAAGCACGCGTGCGCCATACGAGCGCAGGCTCTGGGCGCAGCCCTTGCCCACCTCGCCATAGCCGGCAACAACAGCCACCTTGCCGGCAACCATAACGTCGGTTGCGCGCTTAATGCCGTCAACCAGCGACTCGCGGCAGCCGTAAAGATTGTCGAACTTGCTCTTGGTAACGCTGTCGTTCACGTTGAAGGCCGGGAAAAGCAACTCGCCCCTCTCCGCCATCTGGTACAGACGGTGCACGCCGGTTGTCGTCTCCTCGCTCACGCCCTTGATTTCCTTGGCGGTCTTCGCCCAGCGTTCGGGATCGGCTGCAAGAACCTTCTTGAGAATTTCCTTGAGGGCTGCCTCGTCCCCGCTCCCGCTCGGAGTGTCGAGCACGGAAGCGTCCTTCTCCGCCTTTGCCCCGAGGTGTATCATAAGGGTTGCGTCGCCGCCGTCGTCAACAATCATGTTGGGCAATTTGCCTCCGGGGAAGTTCATCGCCTGAAGCGTGCACCACCAATAGTCGTCAAGGCTCTCGCCCTTCCATGCAAACACGCCCACACCCATGTCGGCAATCGCCGCTGCGGCATGGTCCTGGGTGCTGTATATGTTGCACGAGCACCAGCGCACCTCCGCCCCAAGAGCCACAAGGGTCTTTATGAGCACGGCGGTCTGTATGGTCATGTGCAGCGAGCCCATGACACGCGCCCCCTTCAAAGGCTTCGAATCGCCATATTTTGCCTGCAAGGCCATAAGGCCCGGCATCTCATGTTCTGCTATACGAATTTCCTTGCGGCCGAATTCAGCCAAACCAATATCTGCCACCTTGTAGGGCAGAGCGGAAAACAGTTCTTCCATCCTTATTATATATATTGTATATGTTTTCTAATTGCAAGCAAAGATAGCTATAAAAAACGAGAAACGGAAAAGGCGGGAAAATACGCCACAAATCCTCCCACGCCCGCCTGGCGTTCAGCCTCAAAAAAAGCGTATGGAACGCACCGCATGGGCAAATTCCGCGATTTTTCACAACAAACTGTTTCACAGAATTTTACACCCAAGCAAGCACAACGCCGCAAGTTGCTGTTTTTCAAAGGTTTGGAAACGTCAAAAAAAGGTCTGATGTAGTTTGAATTATGTCTGATATAATTTTTTCTACATAGGACATAGTTTTT
>CAVCON010000179.1:0-4656 GCA_963603805.1 Oscillospiraceae bacterium | reverse complement strand
TTGCAAGTGGGCGAAAAAAGGTCTGATGTAGTTTGAATTATGTCAGACATAATTTTTTCTACATAGGACATAGTTTTTCCTACATCCGATGTAGTTTTCGGAGTGTTTTGGAAAAGCAGACAATTTTGGTTTTGCGGAAACTATATGAACGGTGTATGTTGTTTTTGATTGCATACGGTATATATGTAGGGGCGTATTGCATACGCCCTGTACTCCACCGCCCATGCCGCATCGCACAAACAAAACGAATCAACGCAGGAAAATAAAACGCGAACCTTTCTTGGCCGAAGTTTGTGGAAATTGCATTTTAGCGTGATAAATACCGCGATTTTTGCATTTTAGCGTGATAGAAATAGCTGTAATTTGCATTTTAGCGAATTATACGAATTAAAAACATCTGTAAATCAAAGCGATTTTATATATTTGCATTGTTGTCAAAAGTGAAGCGAAAAAATAGAAGAAGTGATGACAGAGGAAAAAACGATACTTCAGGTTTTGGCAGAGCAGAAGCATTATGTTGATGCTTGCAAACCAGAAAAGTGGGTAAGCAGGAGCGAGGAAAAACTCTTCGAATTTGACAGCCCGCTTGCGCAGGTGGTCATTGGGGTAAGGCGAAGCGGCAAGTCCACGCTTTGTCATAAAGTGCTGTTGGAGCATAACGAAAAATACGGATATGTGAACTTTGATGACGACCGTATGGCAAACTTGCAAGTTGGCGATTTGAACACAGTCTTGTCCTGCGTGTATCAGATATACGGCACTGATATAAGATATATATTCCTTGACGAGGTACAGGATATTGGCGGATGGCATTTGTTTGTAAACCGTCTTCTTCGCGCCAACTTGCACGTGGTTGTAACGGGAAGCAACGCAAAGCTTCTCAGTGGCGAGCTTGCCACTCATCTAACGGGACGGTATAACGAGATACGCCTTTTTCCTTTCTCGTTCCGTGAATATTGCGTTTTTCATGGGATAGACACCGGGGGGATAACAACCAAATCGGAAGCGGAAAGGAAGCGGGCCTTTATGGAGTATATAACGAATGGCGGATTTCCCGAAATGCAGAATTTGCGCAACAAGCGCGGGTACGTGCAAAGCCTTATGGAGGCAATAGTCTCCAAGGACATACGGCAGCGTTTTAACATCCGCAACGTGGATGCTCTGCGGAAAATAGCCAACCACCTTGTCAACAATGCGTGTCAGGAGGTGAGTTACGAAAGTATGGCACAACTGTTGGGCATAACCGACCAGACGGCAAAGAAATATACAGACTATTTGCGTCAGGCTTTTCTTATTCAGCTGCTTGCCAAATATTCGTACAAAAGCAAGGAGAGAATCCGAAACGCAAAGGCATACATCGTTGACCCTGGGCTTCAGAACAACCGCGAAAACGCATTCGCCGCTGAAAACATGGGCTGGAGGCTGGAGAATATTGTTTTCATAGAAATCCTGCGCCGCTGCAGCAACGATTTTCTTGATGTATATTATTACAAAGCCACTCCACGGTCGAAAGAAGTTGACTTTGTTATATGCAATCAGGATAAAGCCGTGGAGTTGGTGCAAGTGGCATATGATATTGAAAAAGAAAAAACATTTAACAGGGAGGCAAGTTCGCTGGTGAAAGCCTCGGAAGCCTTGAACTGCGACAAACTTACCTTGATTTCGTTTACAAATACCCGGGAAGTGAATGTTGGTGGCAAGCTTATCCGCGTGTATTCTGTAATAGACTGGCTGCTGTCATTGACTTAGTATCTTGCGGACACGCGCACAGGTTGTCGCAGGAGGTCCTGCCTTTGCGCATGGCGGTGGTGTTGGGATAACGCTTTGTTATGGTTTGCGATTTGTTCTGGATATATTGCGCCTTTCACGCCGTTTTGCGGCGGAAATGCCAACGGCTTGGTTTATAATGTTTTATGGGATTTTGCAACCCCGATATAAGTTGTTGTTTTTCAGAGGCTTGAAATTGACGAAAAAAGGTCTGATGTAGTTTGAATTATATCAGACATAATTTTTTCTACATCGGACATAGTTTTTCCTATGTTTGATGTAGTTTTCGGGGCGTTTGGGAAAAGACAGGCGATTATGGTTTTGCGCCATTTGTAGGGGCGTATCGCATACGCCCTGTTTGCCACCGCACGAGCCATACTGCAAACCGCTGCCGCAACATTGCAAATGTGGCGCAATCCGGGCGTATGCAATACGCCCCTACAAGCGGTGGAATTTTCTGATTAATTGTTATTTGTATGTTTGTGATGCTTATTGCATACACCCTGTGCGCCACCGCATGAACCGATAGCGCGAACACTACAATTTAATGTTGACATATTTCATAAAACAACGCAGGGCGGAGCTGCAAAGCCCCGCCCTGATGTGCGTTTGTCTTTTCCGCGTTGCTATTTCACGCATGAGCCGTTGGCAGTCTTGCGGTCAACGGTCGCAACGGCGAGTGCGCCGTCGGCGTTCTCGGAGCAGAGTATCATGCCCTGGCTTTCTATGCCGCGCAGTTTGCGCGGTGGGAGGTTGGCAATGAAGCAAACCTGCTTGCCTTTTAACTCCTCGGGGTTGTAGTGCTTTGCTATGCCGCTCACGATGGTGCGCGTGCCGTTGCCGTCGTTTACGGTAAGTTTCAGGAGCTTGTCGCTCTTTTCCACTTTGACGCATTCCTCCACCGTTCCTACACGTATGTCGAGCTTCTCAAAGTTTTCGAAGTCGCAGAATGCCTTTTGTGGCTGTGGCTTTGCCTCCTGTGCCTCGTTTGCCTTCTTTATGGCTTGGAGTTTTGCCACTTGCGCCTCTATTGTCTCGTCCTCTATCTTCTCGAACAGCAGTTCCGCCTTTTCAAGCTGGTGTCCCTCCTTGATGAGAGAGGTTGAGCCAAGGTCATCCCAGTTGAAGTTTGGCATATTTAGCATTCCGCGCAGTTTGCTGCTGCTGAACGGCAGGAACGGCTCGAAGGCTATTGCAAGGTTTGCGGCGAGCTGCAACGAGATATTGATTATTGTCTTAACCCTTTCGGGGTCTGTTTTTTGCAGTTTCCACGGCTCGCTGTCGGCAAGGTATTTGTTGCCTATGCGTGCAAGGTTCATCGCCTCTTTCTGCGCGTCGCGGAAGCGGAAGTTGTCGAGCAGCCTCTCCACGTCGGTCTTGACGGTGGTGAACTCGGATATTGTCTGCCTGTCATACTCTGTAAGCTCTCCCTGTGCGGGTGCCTTGCCGCCGTAGTACTTCCACGTGAGCATCAGGGCGCGGTTTATGAAGTTTCCGTAAACTGCCACAAGCTCATTGTTGTTGCGTGCCTGGAAGTCTTTCCACGTAAAGTTGTTGTCCTTTGTTTCGGGGGCGTTTGCCGTAAGCACGTAGCGCATCACGTCCTGCTTTCCGGGGAAGTCCCTAAGATATTCGTCGAGCCACACAGCCCAGTTGCGCGAGGTTGATATTTTGTCGTCCTCGAGGTTGAGGAACTCGTTTGCCGGCACGTTGTCGGGCAGGATGTAGCTCCCTTCCGCCTTGAGCATTGTGGGGAACACTATGCAGTGGAACACTATGTTGTCCTTGCCAATGAAGTGTATGAGGCGTGTTGAGGGGTCTTTCCACCATTTCTCCCACGAGTCGGGCAGCAGTTCCTTGGTGTTTGAGATGTAGCCTATTGGTGCGTCGAACCACACGTAGAGCACCTTGCCCTCCGCGCCTTCCACGGGTACGGGTATGCCCCAGTCGAGGTCGCGGCTCACGGCTCTTGGCTGCAATCCCATGTCGAGCCAGCTCTTGCACTGCCCGTAAACATTGGGACGCCATTCCTTGTGTTCCTGCAATATCCACTGCTCCAACCAGCCTTGGTATTTGTCGAGCGGCAGATACCAGTGTTTTGTCTTTTTAAGCACCGGCTTAGAACCGCTGACAGCACTTTGAGGGTTGATAAGCTCTTTCGGCGAAAGCGTCGAGCCACAGTGTTCGCACTGGTCGCCGTATGCCTTGGGGTGGTGGCAGTGTGGGCATTCGCCTGTGATATATCTGTCGGCAAGGAAGGTCTTAGCCTCCTCGTCATAGTATTGCTCGCTCTCTTTCTCTATGAACACGCCCTTGTCGTAGAGGTCGCGGAAAAAGTCGGAGGCAACCTTTTGGTGCGTCTCCGATGTTGTGCGCGAGTATATGTCGAAAGAGATGCCGAATTCCTTGAACGAGTCCTTTATTATCTTGTGGTATCTGTCGCACACGTCCTGTGGGGTGCATCCTTCCTTTTTGGCGCGGAGCGTGATGGGCACTCCGTGTTCGTCGCTGCCGCATACAAACAGCACGTCGCGCTTTTTGAGGCGCATATATCTCACATATATGTCGGCGGGTACGTAAACGCCGGCCAAATGGCCTATATGCACGCCGCCGTTGGCATAGGGAAGTGCTGCGGTAACGAGGGTGCGCTTGAAGTTGTTTTGTTCCATTCCAATTTGCTTTTATGTATGCAAAGTTAAGTAAATCACATGAATTATTGGGTTGGGGAAAAGAAAAACCGAATTGTGTATGCAATCAGGTTTTATGATGATGTTCCGCCTTTTCACCGCTTTGAAAAGAAAATGTGCAATATTCGCCTGTTTTTTCATCAGACATAGGAAAAACTACGTCCTATGTAGAAAAAATTATGTCTGATATAATTCAAACTAC